>DATMJF010000650.1:0-5222 GCA_035554455.1 Rummeliibacillus sp. | reverse complement strand
TTTTGGTCAAATGGTAGTTCGATTGAATCCTTTATTTTCACAGCACCACCATACACCTTTTTTAACAATCCTTCTTTTTCAAGCCTATCTAAATCTCTTCGTATAGTTTCTCCACTAACCTTTAGTAGCTTTTCAACTGTAGATACTTTTACTTTCCCTTCATCATCTAAAATCTCTAAAATAGATTTCTTTCTTTCCTCAAAGGATACAGACATAGCTCCATCTCCAACATTTTAGTTATTCTTGAGGCAAAATTTTATTGCTAATAAACTATATTCAGAAAACCTCCATAACATTCAACATTTTTTGTTTATTTTATGTGGATTTTTTTGGAACTTAGATTAGAATTCTCAAATATTCACCGTTAAATAGTTGGTATGTACCTTTTTATATTTTTCTCGATCATATAGATGGACTTGTAACCAATGTATTTTGTTCATTCTTGACATAGCAAAAGCCCCCAAAGAAGCCATGATCTTTGGAGGCTTTATTGTATTATTTTATGCTGTAGCATCACTCTTTTTATGTTGTTCAAACTCATGAAGAAGCTGTTCATGCATCACTTTTGATTGTTGTACACTAAGCCAAAAAATATCGAAAGAGTATCCTGAGACTGTTGATTTCCATTTATCGAGGCGCTTTTGGATGTCTTGTCCGTATTCTACTGATGTAGAAATGACTGTTGCCTTACCGATTCCAGGGTAGTTCATGCGGTGTATATCTTCAATTTCATACCAATATATTTTGTGATTACTAAAGTCGACATACACACCTTCTTTATCCCAACAAATCCCGCGTTTCTTCGTACGAGCGATTAAATAATAAAACCCGACAAATGAAAATGTAAAGTAAACAAAAATACCGACAACAAGCATAACGAATTGACGCCATGTCCAACTATCTAAATTGGGATTGCTAGCAAATTGTGCAATGACACCAACAATTGTTAAAAAACCTAGAATCAATAATAAAAATGTACTCCATAAATTCGGCAAAAATTTATTCATATGAATGCTCCTTTATTGCAAAAAGGTTTGTTTTATCGGTGATACTTAATCTATTTTTAAAAAGATATACATGTTACAAAAATGATCATTTAAACATTTCCGAAATCTTACTCTCTAGGATGTAGAGTTACGATCATTTTCTTGTATGGTAACTAATTTGATTCTATTATAACGGATATTTAATATCAGAACCTTTATTATATATTAACTTTAAAAAATTTATATCCTTTGAGCATCAATAACTAATAAAAGAGATAAACCTTCAGTAAATGCTCCAAAGCTAAAAAATAGCTTCTATCAAAATACCCTTAGATTTTTTTGTAGAATTTGCATAGGACTTTTTACGGTTTTCAAAAATTTTGAAGATATCAGTCCATTTGAGGACATATTTGCTTTACTCGTTGACATGTTTGCTCGACTCGTTCCCTTGTTTGCTCGACTCGTTAACTATGTATATTCTTGACCTCTCTGTAAAGCTATAAAGAAAAACCTGCACAATTACCATGCAGGTTTTTATCCCATATTAAACACTTAATAAAGTACGATCCGACACCATTTTTTCTCCACGAATGCGTTGGAATTGGGTCATTAAGTCGTCTATTTGTAAATCTTTTTTCACTGTAGGTTCTACCTCTAGAATAATTTGCCCTTTATCCATCATAATGAGACGATTACCTAAATCAATTGCTTGTTGCATATTATGTGTTACCATCAATGTTGTCAGCTTATCTTTTTCAACCAGTTGCTTTGTTAAATTGGTAATTAACTCTGCTCGTGATGGATCAAGTGCTGCGGTGTGTTCATCTAATAAGAGAATATTTGGCTTGGTGAAAGTGGCCATTAATAGTGATAATGCTTGGCGTTCACCACCAGATAAAAGACCCACTTTTGCATTTAAGCGATTTTCTAAATTAAGATTTAATGTTTCTAGGGATTCTTTGAAAAATTCACGACGTTTTTTATCTACACCGATACGTAGAGATCGTTTTTGATTACGTGAATAAGCGATTGCTAGATTTTCTTCAATCGTCATCGTCGGTGCTGTACCAGCCATTGGGTCTTGGAACACGCGACCGATAAAGCGTGAACGTTTATATTCTGGAAGACGTGTTACATCGTTTCCGTCAATTCTAATTTGACCAAGGTCGGGCATTAAAGCACCGGAAATCATATTCATCATAGTAGATTTACCAGCACCATTACTACCGATTACAGTGACAAAATCTCCTGCTTTTAATTCCAAATTAATAGTATCTAACGCGATTTTCTCATCGGGCGTTGCTTCGTTGAAGATTTTATTGATTCCTTCTAGTTTAAGCAATCGGCTTCCCCTCCTGTTTCACTACTCTGGCAGCTCGTTCTGCTCGACGTTTAGCTATACGGGATTTTTCTTTTTGTTTAGCTCTTAATGTTGGGACAACTAACGAGATTACTACTATTACTGCTGTAATTAATTTCATATCGCCTGTATCCAAAAACTCAACTTGTAGTGCTAGTGCCAGAACAATTCGATAAATGATTGCTCCAAAAATAACAGCAAATGTTGTACGAACAATTGTCTTTGTACCGAAAATAGCTTCGCCAATAATTACAGAAGCTAGGCCAATTACAATCATCCCTATTCCCAGTCCAACATCAGCAAATTTATCGTGCTGAGCAATTAATGCACCTGATAATGCAACCAATCCATTTGATAAACCTAATCCCAAGATGATTAGTGTATCTGTACTTGCAGAGAAGCTACGAATCATTTTGTCATTATCACCTGTTGCACGAATAGCTAAACCCACTTCTGTTTTTAAGAACCAGTCAAAGATAAACTTAATGGCAAATGTCAAAATGAACATGATAAATATCGTGCCCCAAGTTTTAGGTACATGTTCTATACCCATGCTTGATAACATACCATTTAAAGCTTTGTCTAGCCCGAGTTTTTCCCAAAATCCAAAGAACAATGTGAATAGTGAATCAGAATTTGCGAGTGGAATATTCGGACGCCCGACAGCTGTATCTGTCGTCATTCCCATAATTCGCAAGTTAATGGAGTATAAAGCAATCATCATTAAAATCCCTGATAACAGTGAGTTGATTTTTGCTTTTGTGTGAAGAAGGCCTGTAATGGAACCGGCAACAAAGCCAGCTAATGTTGCACATAGTGTGGAGATAATTGGGTTGTATCCTAGTGTAATCATCGTTGCTGCTGTTGCGGCACCTGTCACAAAGCTGCCGTCCACTGTTAAATCAGGAAAATCTAACACTCGGAATGTTAAATACACTCCGAGTGCCATTATTGCATAGATGATCCCTTGCTCCACTGAGCCAAAAATTGCTGTAAACATATAGAATCATCTCCTATCTATTCGACTACTTCTGCTTTCCAATCCTCTTTGATGTCTACGCCGATTTTATCTGCTGTTGTTTTGTTGATTTCTAGTTTTAAGTTTGCTGGGTATGCTACTGGGATATCTGCTGGTTTTTTACCGTCTTTTAAGATTTCAACAGCTTTTTGACCTGCTTCATAACCGATATCGTAATAGCTGAAGCCGTATGCCCCAAGACCACCGCGTTTTACGGAGTCAAGCTCCCCTACCATAACAGGGATTTTCTTATCATTTGCTACATCTAATACAGACTCAAGAGCTGAAACTACTGTATTATCCGTGATGATGTAGATTGCGTCTACTTTACCTACTAATGATTCAGTTGCTTGTTTTACTTCCGCTGAAGTTGATGCAGAAGCTTCAACGATTGTAATACCTGCTTTTTTTGCTTCTTTCTTCACGCTATCTACTTGTGCACGTGAATTTTGTTCACCTGAGTTGAACACCATCCCTACTTTTTTAGCACCTAATTGTTCTAAAAAGAATTTTATTGTATTTGGAATAGCATCTGGGTGAGTATCAACAGTACCTGTTACGTTACCACCTGGTTTTTCCATTGATTTTACTAGTTCAGCACCAACTGCATCTGTTACAGAAGTAAATACAATTGGAATATCTGAAGTTGCTGCAGCTACTGCTTGAGCACTTGGCGTAGAGTTGGCAAAAATTAAATCCACTCCACTACCTACTAAGTTATTAGCAGCTGTTGTATTAACACTTTGATCTCCTTGAGCGATTTCAGTTTGGTATTTAACTTTTAAGCCAGCATCTTTAAGTGCGGCTTTGAAACCTTTTGTTGCCTCATTTAATGATGGATGTTCAACGATTTGCGTGATTCCGACTTTATACGTTTTTCCATCTGTCGCTCCATTCTTATCTTTTGTATCAGATGAAGATGAATCATCTTTACTACCACATGCAGCCAGCGCTAATACGATGATTGCTGACATTAAAAGTAATGCATACTTTTTCATTTTTTTCATGAAGTTACCCCCTCGATTTCTTGTAATCTCTTATTTTTCTTTACTGAAAGCAACTAATTATTGTTATATTACAGAAGGCTTTTACAATAGTCAATAATATTATGAATTTTTAGACTATTTTAGTAGGCTGAACTTCAACGCTTCAATGCGATAAATCGATTATATATAAGGTTTTTACACACCTCCACCTAATTGTGTCTATTTTATGAACATTTTGAAGTTAGATTTAATTTAACAATACGATTATGAATCTACTTGAGCGAACGGCGGCGACTTCTGCGGAAATCGTCCGCCTGTAGCGAAACGGATGAAATATTAGTTGAACTATTAGTAAAATGCAATTTGACATATTCGCTCAATATATTTACAATGTTATTTTGTTTCTAAATAATAACGTGGTTCGAAACCATCCCACGTAAAAAAACTAGGGGGAACTAAATAATGAAAACAAAATCTTTAGCAGTCAGTGCCATTATTGCTGCTCTTTACATTGCAGTTTCAATGCTTATTGCGCCCTTTGGCTTTACAAATGTTCAATTTCGCATATCAGAAATGTTCAATCATCTTGTTGTTTTCAACAAAAAATATATGATTGGCATCGTAATTGGTGTATTCATCACGAATCTGTTCTTCTCACCATATGGAATGTATGATTTAGTATTTGGTGTTGGGCAATCGATACTTGCACTTGGTATTACTATTTTCTCTGCTCGCTTTATTAAAGGACAGCTAGCACGTATGATTTTCAATACGGTCGTATTTACTTTTACGATGTTCTTAATAGCTATCGAACTACACCTTGCAATAGAATTACCATTCCTATTTACATGGTTAACTGTAGCTGCTGGTGA
>DATMJF010000649.1:0-6221 GCA_035554455.1 Rummeliibacillus sp. | reverse complement strand
CTTTGGTCATTCGTCACACCTCCTATGAATTTTGGGATATATTTTACTTTTACCATTATAGTTTGATTTCAATATCAACGCCTGATGGTAAATCTAATTTCATTAACGCATCAACAGTTTGAGGTGTTGGGTTAACGATATCGATTAGACGTTTATGTGTGCGCATTTCAAATTGTTCACGAGAATCTTTGTACTTATGAACCGCACGTAGAATAGTGTAAACAGATTTTTCAGTTGGAAGTGGAATCGGACCTGATACACTTGCACCTGAACGTTTAGCAGTTTCCACAATTTTTTCAGCGGATTGATCAAGAATTCTGTGATCATATGCTTTTAAACGAATACGAATCTTTTGCTTTGCCATTATTTTCCCTCCTTTTCGCCTATTTCCTAGACATTCTCCACGGAAATTTCCCACACACGCGCCATGGCAATGCGGCCGGGTGTGCCGGCAACCTCCCGCTTCATCGCAGTCAAAGACCAACATTTAATATTATACATAGAATACGGCGAATAAGCAAGTGATTTCGCTAAATTCTTTTCAATGTTAAGATTTTCTTTGCTCTTCTTATTACTGTTTTTTTTCACGCTCTCAATTATATAAAAAACAATAGACTTTGACAATTATTTTGTTTTTTATTTTACAGTTACATAAATAATAGCAATCTTCCATAATAATTGATTTCCATTACTTACTGAACCTACAAACATAATAAACAATATTAAAATGCACTATAATAAAAAAATTTATATCTGGATCGTCATGATCCACAGATTGTTTCTATAGAATTTAAGTATAAAAAAAACCATTCCGTGTGCACTCGGAATGGTTTTAAAAAGCTAGTTAAAGCTTTTATTATTTAGTAATAGTTGATACTACGCCAGCGCCTACAGTACGGCCACCTTCACGGATTGAGAATTTAGTACCTTCTTCAATAGCGATTGGGTGAATTAATTCTACGTTCATTTCAGTGTTATCGCCAGGCATGATCATTTCTACGCCTTCTGGTAGACTGATTACGCCAGTAACATCAGTTGTACGGAAGTAGAATTGTGGACGATAGTTAGAGAAGAAAGGAGTATGACGGCCACCTTCTTCTTTTGATAAAACGTAAACTTCAGCTTTGAATGTAGTATGTGGAGTGATTGTACCTGGTTTAGCAAGTACTTGACCACGTTGGATATCTTCACGAGCTACACCACGAAGTAGAGCACCGATGTTATCGCCTGCTTCAGCGTAGTCTAATAATTTACGGAACATTTCAACGCCTGTTACAGTTGTTTGTTTAGTTTCTTCTGTGATACCTACGATATCAATAACGTCCCCAACTTTACATTGACCGCGTTCTACACGACCAGTTGCAACTGTACCACGACCAGTGATAGAGAATACGTCTTCGACTGGCATCATGAATGGTTTTTCAGTTTGACGTTCTGGAGTTGGGATATAAGAATCTACAGCGTCCATTAATTCGATGATTTTTTCTTCCCATTCTGCTTCGCCTTCAAGAGCTTTAAGAGCAGAACCTTTGATTACAGGAACATCATCGCCTGGGAAATCGTATTCAGATAGTAAGTCACGAACTTCCATTTCTACTAATTCAAGTAATTCTTCGTCGTCTACCATATCGCATTTGTTTAAGAATACTACTAGGTAAGGAACACCTACTTGACGAGATAATAGGATATGTTCACGAGTTTGTGGCATTGGACCATCAGCAGCAGATACTACTAAGATACCACCGTCCATTTGAGCAGCACCAGTGATCATGTTTTTAACATAGTCAGCGTGTCCTGGGCAGTCAACGTGAGCATAGTGACGAGTTTCAGTTTCATATTCGATGTGAGAAGTGTTGATTGTGATACCGCGTTCTTTTTCTTCAGGAGCGTTATCGATTTGATCGTATGATTTAGCTTCCCCACCCATTTTTTTAGAAAGAACTGTAGCGATTGCAGCAGTTAATGTAGTTTTACCATGGTCAACGTGTCCGATTGTACCAATGTTAGCATGTGTTTTAGAACGGTCGAATTTTTCTTTAGCCATTTTAAAATTGCCTCCTCAGGGTTATAAGTTTTAGTTTATAGTTATGCACCTTCAAGGAATAGGGCCCTATTCCTTGAAGACAACATAGCTTACATGTTATTTATACTTGATAACAAGGTAAAATTCAATTAAAAAATTGATTTAATTATTCACCTTTGTTTTGTTTAATGATTTCTTCACTAATAGATTTTGGAACTTCTTCATAATGGTCAAATACCATTGAGAATGTACCGCGACCTTGTGTAGCTGAACGTAAAGTTGTTGCATAACCGAACATTTCAGCAAGTGGAACCATTGCACGAACAACTTGAGCGTTACCGCGAGCTTCCATACCTTCTACGCGACCACGGCGAGAAGTAATGTTACCCATGATATCACCAAGATATTCTTCTGGCATTACAACTTCTACTTTCATAACTGGTTCTAATAGAACTGGGTTACATTTAGAAACTGCGTTTTTAAGAGCCATTGAAGCAGCTACTTTAAATGCCATTTCGTTTGAATCGACATCATGGTAAGAACCATCGAATAATTTCGCTTTAACGTCGATTAATGGGAATCCAGCGAGGACACCATTTTGTAAAGAATCGCGAATACCTGCTTCTACAGCTGGAATGTATTCACGAGGAACTACACCACCAACGATAGCGTTTTCGAATTCAAATCCTTTACCTTCTTCGTTTGGTTCAAATTCGATCCAAACGTGACCGAATTGACCACGACCACCTGATTGACGTACAAATTTACCTTCAACTTGAGCTCCAGTACGGAAAGTTTCACGGTAAGATACTTGAGGAGCACCTACGTTAGCTTCAACGTGGAATTCACGTTTCATACGGTCAACTATGATATCAAGGTGAAGTTCACCCATACCAGAGATGATTGTTTGGCCAGTTTCAGTGTCAGTGTGAGCACGGAAAGTAGGATCTTCTTCTTGTAATTTTTGTAAAGCTTGTCCCATTTTATCTTGGTCAGCTTTAGATTTTGGTTCTACAGAAAGAGAGATAACTGGTTCAGGGAATTCCATTGACTCAAGAATAACTAAGTTACTTTCGTCACATAGAGTATCACCTGTAGTAGTAGCTTTAAGACCTACAGCAGCTGCGATATCTCCAGCGTATACTGTTTCGATCTCTGCACGTGAGTTAGCGTGCATTTGTAAGATACGACCTACGCGTTCACGTTTACCTTTTGTAGAGTTTTGTACGTAAGAACCTGATTCAAGAACACCAGAGTAAACACGGAAGAAAGTTAATTTACCAACATAAGGGTCAGTCATAACTTTGAATGCTAATGCTGAGAATGGTTCTTCATCAGATGAGTGACGTACGATTTCTTCTTCGCCATCAACAGCAGTACCTTTAATAGAAGCAACGTCTGTTGGAGCTGGAAGGTAATCAATTACTGCATCAAGCATTAATTGAACACCTTTATTTTTGAATGCAGTACCACAAGTTACAGGGTAGAATTCAACGCTTAAAGTAGCTTTACGGATAGCTGCTTTAAGTTCTTCTTTAGAGATTTCTTCACCTGCAAAGTATTTTTCCATTAAATCTTCATCAAGCTCAGCTACAGCTTCGATCAATTTTTCATGATATTCTTCTGCTTGAGCTTTATATTCTTCTGGAATTTCACGAACTTCAGCGTTTGAACCGTCATCGCCTTCTTTGTAGAACGTAGCGTTCATTTCTACAAGGTCAATGATTGCATTGAATTCATCTTCAGCACCAATAGGTAATTGGATTGGATGAGCGTTAGCTTCTAAACGTTCATGTAAAGTTTTTACAGAATATAAGAAGTCAGCACCGATTTTATCCATTTTGTTGATGAATACGATACGTGGTACGCCGTAAGTTGTTGCTTGACGCCATACTGTTTCAGTTTGTGGTTCTACACCTGATTGTGCATCAAGTACAGTCACAGCACCATCAAGTACACGAAGAGAACGTTCAACTTCTACAGTGAAGTCTACGTGTCCTGGTGTGTCGATAATGTTAACTCGGTTACCTTTCCATTGAGCTGTTGTAGCAGCAGAAGTGATAGTGATACCACGTTCTTGTTCTTGCTCCATCCAGTCCATTTGAGAAGCACCTTCGTGAGTTTCACCGATTTTGTGAATCTTACCAGTGTAATAAAGGATACGCTCAGTTGTTGTTGTTTTACCAGCATCAATATGGGCCATGATTCCAATATTACGAGTATTTTCAAGGGAGAACTCTCTAGTCATGCGGTCTTTCTCCTTCCATAATGGATTAAGATTAAATTATGATTACCAACGGTAGTGAGCGAATGCTTTGTTCGCTTCTGCCATTTTATGCATATCTTCACGTTTTTTAACTGATGCACCAGTGTTGTTAGAAGCATCTAGAATTTCGTTAGCTAGACGTTCTTCCATTGTTTTTTCTCCACGAAGACGAGAGTAGTTTACTAGGTAACGAAGACCAAGAGTTGTACGACGTTCTGGACGTACTTCTACTGGCACTTGATAGTTAGCACCACCTACACGGCGAGCACGAACTTCAAGAACTGGCATTACGTTGTTTAATGCAGCATCGAATACTTCTAGAGCATCTTTACCTGAGCGTTCTTTCACTAATTCGAAAGCTCCGTATAAGATTTTTTGAGAAGTACCTCTTTTACCATCTACCATCATTTTATTGATTAAACGAGTTACTAGTTTTGAATTATAAATTGGATCTGGTAACACGTCACGTTTGGAAACAGGACCTTTACGAGGCATTTGTTTTCCTCCTTTCAGCTAAAAGCTAATTTACATTATTTTTTTTCTTTTGGTTTTTTAGCACCATATAGAGAACGAGATTGCATACGGCCGTTTACTGCAGCTGTATCTAATGCACCACGTACAACGTGATAACGTACCCCTGGTAAGTCTTTTACACGACCGCCACGAATAAGAACAACACTGTGTTCTTGTAAGTTATGGCCTTCACCAGGAATGTAAGCATTAACCTCGATTTGGTTTGTTAAACGTACACGAGCGTATTTACGTAACGCTGAGTTTGGTTTTTTTGGAGTCATTGTACCAACACGTGTACAAACACCGCGTTTTTGTGGTGAGTTAACATCAGTCAATGATTTTGCAAAGCTGTTGTAACTTTTGTTTAACGCTGGTGATTTTGATTTTTTACTTTTGGATTGACGAGGCTTACGTACTAATTGGTTAATTGTAGGCATCGATTTTTCCTCCCTTCATTTCGTTTCTTTAAATCCACACATCCAGGTGGTTCATTTTTGGGTAAAAAACAAAGTCTTTGCGTGATCACCGCAAAAACTACCATTCAGTAATTACACTAACTGTAGCACCTAACTGAATTTCGCAGGCTCTACCGAGTTCTCTCTTCGAGTCTACAAATACAACGGGAATACCATTTTTTGTGCTACTTGCACCGCATGCGTGGTCATTCGAACGTCTGCATCTAGAGCAACGAAAACTTCGGTAACATGACCAGTTGTAATACTTTGACTGTTTGTTTGATACCATTGATTGTTTTGTTAGTCTATTTGACTTTTTCATAAGACATTTGCATATCCTTCGAAATGATAGACAATCAACTATCAACCTAAAATATATTAACACTCATCAGCTATGATGTCAATGAATATTATAAAAATTACAAAGAGGAAATTAAATCTCCTCCTTGTATTTTCTTTAAAAATTACTCAGCAGCAAGTGTTTCTTCTGTTTTTTCTGCTTCGCTTTCAGCAATTTTAATTTGACGATAGCGTTGCATACCTGTTCCAGCTGGCACAAGTTTACCTAAGATAACATTTTCTTTAAGACCAAGTAATTCATCACGTTTACCTTTGATTGCAGCATCCGTTAAGACACGTGTTGTTTCTTGGAATGATGCAGCAGATAAGAATGATTCTGTTTCAAGTGAAGCTTTTGTAATACCAAGGATTACCGGGCGACATGTTGCAGGGATTTTGCCTGCATGTATAGCTTCAGCATTTGCTTCAGAGAATTGGTGAATATCAAGCAAACTACCTGGAAGCAATTCTGTTTCACCTGCTTCAATAACACGTACTTTACGAAGCATTTGGCGAACCATTACTTCGACGTGTTTATCGCCAATTTCTACCCCTTGCATACGGTATACTTTTTGTACTTCTTTTAGTAGATATTCTTCTACAGAAGCAACATCTGTTACTTTCA
>DATMJF010000648.1:0-2739 GCA_035554455.1 Rummeliibacillus sp. | reverse complement strand
AAGGTATGATATGAAATGATGAAAGACGTTAAAATAAATTCGTACCAATTTCTAGTTTTAGTTATTTTATTTACGATTGGTACGAGCATCTTAACTGTACCATCAGCACTCGCAACCGGTGCGAAGCAAGACGCCTGGATTGCCGCAATAATTGGTACGGGAATGGGGTTTTTGATCATATGGCTATTCGTCACTATAGCTCTTTGGTTCCCTCACCTCACCTATGTCCAAATCCTTGAAAAACTTTTTGGAAAATGGATAGGTAAAGCATTTTCTATTTTCTTTGTACTCACGTCTCTTTTTTATGCTTCAGAACTTTTGTATTATTTTGGGCTATTCCTAAACATCCATATGATGCCAAATACTCCAATGGTAGCCCTTAATATTCTTATGGCGGGGATTGTGGTGATGGGAGTCCGTCTTGGATTGGAAACCTTCGCTCGTACTGCAGAAATCCTAATTGTCGTGTTCTTCGTCATTTTTTTCATTTTAGTGGTGTCTATTTCACCTGACATGAAGTTTGAAAACATACAGCCTATATATGAGATGGGGACTAAAAAGATCGTTCAATCATCCATTTTTTATGTTATTGTATCTTCAGTAGATGCCGTTGTTCTCTTAATGATTTTTCCTTCTTTTGTTAATAAAATGAAACAAGGTAAAAAATCTTTTTTAATTGGAAACTTAATAGGCGGCATCGTCATCATCGTTATTACATTTTTGAGTATTACGGTATTAGGTACTGAGAAAACTACAGGAGAGATTTATCCAAGCTATGAATTGACCAAAAGGATAAATATCGGAAATTTTATACAGCGTATTGAGGGATTAATGGCTTCACTTTGGGTTATCACCCTCTATTTTAAGTCGACCCTTTATTTTTACGCTTCCGTTTTAGGGTTGGCACAAATTTTGAATATGAAAGATTACCGCCCTTTAACATTACCTTTAGGCATGATTGCTGTTGTCCTTTCTCTCGTGATTTATCCTAATGTCATGTACCAAAAACATTTTGACGATACAACGGGTAATTCCTTAACATTATCAATCGGACTTTTTTTACCTCTTTTGTTGGTAGTCGTACATGCAATAAGAAAAAGAACGAAAAAGAACGAAATAGAAATAAACGAATAGAAGATTATTTTGAAAAATCTATAGATAAGCCTTTAATGTGGCTAAAAACATAGATAGAAACTCTATAATACATAGAGAATATAGATTTGAAAAATATGCAGTATTCACTTGGAATGGAAACACAGAAAGGACGAATTTCAGGTTCTTATTGTACTATCGGGTGCGTTAGTGCAACAAGGGTTTCAAAAATAATCAAACTTTTTTATAAAGAATTTAACCTGCCATATTAAATAAGACATGTTTTGATTAATCTTTTTCAAAACATGCTCTTTATATTTGTTCTTATATCAAGGTTGATATCGTTAATTTAATCAAACTTTATTACAAAGCTACATTTGGAGTTGCTAATTCTTGGGGAATTGGATTAATAATACCATAGCTTTTGAAATTTAAAAAATTGTAGTTGCTTCTACTAACTCATGAGTTTTAAATAGAACCATTAATTGGTATAATATGTATAAGATAGTTGGTACTCAAGGGTGGTTGGCATACTCCAAATCTAGGTTGGCAGACTTAATTCGCCGCGTACTGCGGCAAATGTTTGCATTACCCACATTGTGTGGGCCCGGGGGGTGATGCCGTGACAGTATTTGAAGCGTTAATGTTCGCAATTGCGTTTGCAACGTTAGTCATTACAATTCTGTCATTTAATCATAAAAAATAACCCATCCTTGAGTTGAGCGCTCTGCGGGGTGGGTTATCTTATCCTTTATAGCCAATCCCCTTATGGGAACCAACTATCTATTTGGCCGTTTGATGCACTAACATCGGCGGTCTTTTTTAACATTATGTTGTTATTTATTTTATTATACGTGGATTTTATTATTCTTTCAATGTTGTTCTATTATATTTCTTCTTAATTTAGTTATACATATATTTGGCAAAATTTAAAAGTATTCATAAGAGGTGAGTTATATGAATTTCCGTAATTTCACATTAAATGATTTTGATTCGATTATTGATTTATGGTCAAGGGTAGGTCTGAAACTTTCACCTTCGGACACAATGGAAGGATTGAAGAATAAGTTAAGAAGAGATCCTGACTTATTTTTTGTTTTAGAAGACTCTTCTCGAATAATTGGGGTAGTTATGGGAAGTTATGATGGAAGACGCGGGTGGATCAACCATTTAGCTGTAGATCCAGAATATCAAGGGAAAGCAATTGGTCAAAAAATGATGTCGGAACTTGAATTTAGGTTTAAAAAAATTGGATGTGAAAAAATTAATTTATTGATTGAAATGGAAAACCAAAACGTTCAAAAGTTCTATAAAAAACAAGGGTATAAACAAGATGAATTAATATTTATGGAAAAATGGATTTGAACATAGCTCAATGACAAGGAAGGATATTGCGGCATTAATCGGTTAATTATGTGCAAAGAAAAGGAGTTGTCCAGAATACATAATATAAAACAAACTGTTTCTTATATCATTATCAAATTAGCAGCGGCAGGCTTTTTGTTTTTTTTCTTCTTCTTATTTGCATTCTTTGGATCAGATATGAAAATGTTTCAAACTGTTGAAGGGATTTTGAATAAAATTCTATGGGCTTTTGTTTATGGTTATGGTATTTTAGTTTCCATGTTTATTGATTGGTTAATCAAG
>DATMJF010000647.1:0-4388 GCA_035554455.1 Rummeliibacillus sp. | reverse complement strand
TTCCCTTTACTTCATCAGGTCTATCTCTACCTATTTCAAGGGCTCTTATTGCTCGTGCAACCTCACCCGTTTCTTCTGCTAAAAATCCTATACGAATAAAAATGTCTAACTCAGACCAGCCCCTACTTTGGTAATAACTCTTTACCCATTGCTGAAATTCAGTTACATTCATTTTTATCTAACCTCCAATTCAATATTATTAGTTTAACAAAGTCCTGAAAGTTTTGGTATAATATTGTCTGGTATTTTTAGGAGGCGATGTAATGAAAAAGTTAGCTGTATTTTGTGGATCAAGTAATGGTGCATCAGATGTCTATATAGAAGGTGCAAAAAAACTTGGTAAAGAACTAGCTAAACGAAATATTGCACTTGTTTATGGTGGAGCGAGTGTTGGAGTTATGGGCGCTGTTGCAAATTCCGTTTTAGAAGAAGGCGGATATGTAATTGGTGTCATGCCAAGTTTTTTGGAAAAGAGAGAGATATCTCATAAGAACTTGTCAGAGCTGATCGTCGTAGATTCTATGCATGATAGAAAAGCAAAAATGGCTGATTTGGCAGATGGATTTATAGCTTTGCCTGGTGGCCCAGGAACTTTAGAAGAGTTCTTTGAAGTTTTTACATGGGCTCAATTAGGACTCCATCGTAAACCATGTGGTCTCTTAAATATTAATCACTATTATGATCCACTTATCACGTTATTTAATCATATGGCTGATGAGAAATTTTTACATGAACAATACCGTTCAATGGCACTTGTAAATGAAGAGCCAAAGGAACTGCTCGATCAATTATCTACTTATGAGCCACCATCTGTGAAAACTTATATTAAGGAAAAAGCTTAAGACAATTAGGAAGGCACCATTCTTTTTTGAAATGGTGCCTTAATTTCTAATAATAATTTCGTGAATATTCTTACTATAATTATATAGGACAAAAAGAAAAGATGGTATTAAATTCAGATTTAATACCATCTTTAATGTTCTAACTAGATTATATAGTATTTCTAAGACTCACTATAATGGATTCTTATCTAGCAAATTTAAATTTCGGTTTTATAAAAAGTTTGATTATTTGTATAGAGATAATAAAGTAATAAAGTCATTTAATTCTTCTCTCAAAAACACAAAGGAGATACTACTTAAAACCTAGTACCTCCTTTTAAAGTTCTTTTAAAATATTCATTTCAGCGTAATTGTAGAAATTAAAACAGATAATAAGGTTTTTTAATTCTTATTCAGCCAGGTATTATTCATAAACAATAGTCTGGTGCCATTTCCTATTCCACGACCTTCTTTAAGCATCTTTCAATTTCAGATATTCTTTTTCTGTTAAACATAAAAAGCCCCCTTAGATAAGATTATCTAAAAGGGCGGGAATAAACATCATAACTTTATTTCACAGCTACATTTCACTTGATTAAAAATTAATACTAATAAACATTATAACTAACTACTTTTGGATTTTTGTCATTAGCATCATTGTATACACTAGGGAATTCAAACGTTAGTTTATAATTTCCAGCCTTATACGTAACAAGATGCGCTCCTTTATATTCAATTTCTTTTGCTGGTTTTCCTAAAGTCGCTTTTACTGTATTTAAACGAATTGCTAGTACAGCTTTATCGTTTTTATTTTCACCCTTTTTTGCCAGTTTCATTACTTGTTGTAAACTAGCTGCTTGTTTAGATGCTTTTGTCTGATGGACATTATAACTTGTTACTTTCGGATTTTTATCATTCGTATAACTGTATACACTAGGGAATTCAAACGTTAATTCATAATTCCCTGCTTTATAAGTAACAAGATGTGCTCCCTTATATTCAATTTCTTTTGCTGGTTTTCCTAAAGTTTCTTTTACTGTGTTTAAACGAATTGCTAGTACAGCTTTATCGTTTTTATTTTCACCTTTTTTCGCTAATTTCATTACTTGTTGTAAACTAGCTGCTTGTTTAGATGCTTTTGTCTGATGGACATTGTAACTTGTTACTTTCGGATTTTTATCATTCGTATAACTGTATACACTAGGGAATTCAAAATTTAGTTCATAATTCCCAGCTTTATATGTAACAAAATGTGCTCCTTTATATTCAATTTCTTTTGCTGGTTTTCCTAAATTCTCTTTTACTGTATTTAAACGAATATCAAGTACAGCTTTATCGTTTTTATTTTCACCTTTTTTTGCTAGTTTCATAACTTGTTTTAAACTAGCTGCTTGTTTAGACTCTTTAGTCTGATGATTAGAATTAGTAGTTTTATGATCAACAGCAGATGCAAAACTTACATCACTTACTCCATTTAACAGTGCTACAGAAAGTGTAGTAGCGATTAATACCTTTTTTGTTTTAGTTAAATTATTCATTGAAATTCCACCTTATTTTTAAAGTTAGATAAATAATTTCCTTATTTATGTTACAATCATATTACAAATATTTCATTTTGTATACAATAAAGATAAAAAATAAAATATATTTGTAATTTTATTTTTACAATTCTTTGTGCATAGGACACTAAAACAAAAAACTGGTTAGAAATTCTAACCAGTTTTTTGACTTCACACTTAAGTTGTATACAATATTTATAAAAATGAGCTCACTATCCAGACTATGTTCGAACCAGCATCTCCAACTAAAATTAAGCAGTAATTTTTTTCGGCAATTTTTTTCTCATTTTACTTAACCAAATAAATAAAGCCACAATGATTAATATAACCGGGGCTAACTCTTTCGGGAAAAATAGCATTAGAGCCACTCCTACTAGTAAAGGTGTCTTTAAAATAGCGATCGAAGCACTACAACCTATAACAGCTACGATAAAGAGCATATCTAGTTGTGGAAAAAAAGTCGCGATAGCGTAGCCTTGTAAAATGGAAGCAAATATTACTGGCAAAACATTTCCGCCAATCCAACCTGACTTTAAACAAAACTCCAAAAAAATCAGTTTTAAAACAGAACCCAAAATTAAAGTAGCAATCGAAAGTGTCGGTACTAAACTAGGTAAGTCTCGCATAGAAAATTGGCCAGAAAAAAGTAGCTTAGGAGCGATTAAAGACATTAAACCAATACCAATACCACCGATAACAGCACTTAAAATAATTTTATTGTTTATTTTAGAAAAGAGTTTATTCATCGCTATTTCCATTAGTTTATAAAGTTTACTAAACAAAATACCAAACAAAACTAAAGGAATAAAAAGAAACAATTCATCCAAACCCCAATTAGTTTCCCCTAACTTTGTTACAAAAGGGGGTTGATCCGATATTTTTATAAAAAACATAAAGGTCACTATACCGTTAACGATAAACAACATATAGAATAATTTCTTAAATAATAGTAGTTTTTTCTCTTTAGGAGCCTGATCAGGATTATAGGGAATAAGGTAATTATGAGGTAAAGCTAATTTTTTTAGTCTATTTAACCAAGATTCCTTTTTCAATTCGTTGTAGGAAAAATAAAAGTAACGCATTTTATCTCCCTGCCATACCGATAACGCAATAACAGAACTTAATACGGCTGCTGCAGGACCTACACTTGCACCAAAGATTAAAATTAAAAAAGCAATTAAAAAATTGATATATATATTGGAATAGTCCATTCTTTGAGTTGTTTTTAATTCAACAATAGCATCATTAGCTGTTTTAGGTAGGTTCCCCCACTTATACCTGCTAACACCTACTAAAATACCACCAAAAATACATAATAATAATGTATAAATAGCGGGTACTTGTAATTTATTGGATATGTCAGTCCATAAAAAATCTGCCAAACCATTAACTAAAATTAAAAAAACGGAAGATATACAACCGATTATCCCACTTAGAATTAAGCCATAAACAAGTAATCCGATTATTTTAGAATACTTCTCATTCAAAATAAAATTCACCACTTTTTTCATGTATATTAAACTCACTAGTTGCATTAAGTAACAATATTCATTTGAAATACACATAATTTTAATAATGTCGGTATAACTATACTAGACTTTACCTTGAAAGGGAAGGTATCCAATAATTCTGGTTTTTCATTCAATTCATTCGATATCTACGGCTGTAAAAGTTCTCGAATATCATAAAAAAATCAGGGTATTCAGTTAAATAAAAATAGTTTCGTTCTAAATCCGATAAGAATTCATGCTGTCTACCAGTTGTCCCCCCTCTTAATCGAGTGGATCTACCTTTCGAGGATACAACTTGAATGTTTAACCATGGTTTATAATCTAATCCGAATTCCAGACCCACGACCTTCTCTAACCCACTTATCAACTTTAGATGCTCTCTTTCTTTTGGAAATAAAAACAACCCCTTTAGATAATCATATCCAAAGGGGCAAAACGGTACAATTTTTTTATAAACGGTATAACTTTAATACTTATCTACATAACATGTAACAAAA
>DATMJF010000646.1:0-2873 GCA_035554455.1 Rummeliibacillus sp. | reverse complement strand
CCTGATGCATTTGCTATAAATATTTCATCAAACGAATGCGCTAAAACATGCTTTAAAAGAATCGAATCATTCACGGTTTCCTTCATCTTCATCACCTAGTCATTTTTGATATAATCATAGTCAATATTGATCAAAAATTCAAATTATTCAAATTTTTTCGTGAAATCACATAAATAATCCAGATATCTATAAAAAAAATCAACGAAATCAGCTTGTTTTCGTTGATTTTAATCTTATTAGTCCTAAAAACTTATTTTCCAAAAGGTCCTTTAACTTGAAAATAGGTCATCCCCAACGTATACTAAAGTTATTAAAAGCATAAATTAAAAAGACCGACGATGTTGGTGCATCGAACGGTCAAATCGATAGTTGATTCCTTTAAGGGGATTGGCTCCAAAATGATAAAAATAATCCATTTGAGGTCCTAACTCAAGGATGGGTTATTTTTTATGATTAAATGACAGAATTGCTATGACTAAAGTTGCAAACGCGATTGCAAACATTACTGCTTCAAATACTGTCATGGCACTACCCCCAGGCCCACACGATGTGGGTCATGCAGGCGTTGTCGCAGGATGCGACGAACTTAGCCTGCGAACATATTTCGGGAGTGAGCCAACCACCCTTGAGTATCAACTATCTAATATATTAGACCAAACGTTCGTTCTTGAAAAAAGTTTATTTATACAATTTCTAAATCATTCTTAAGCTTTTGATTTCTTGTATAAAAAACATCAGTAGTCATTTTGACTACTGATGTTTTTATTTGTTTTTATTTGCTTTTCTTTATTTATCCATATAATCTTCCTCATCATCCCAATTAATCGAATAATTGATAAATCACAGATTGAATCATGATATCCCCTACCGATTCCTTCAGATTCTACAACAATGTTAAAGGCGATCTTTAAAAGTATTAAAAGCATCCAAACTCCTATTACATTCAATTGCAACCTTGCCCAGCCCCAGTAATGGTAGAGGTTTCTACTATCAACTAAAGGTAAGTCAAGACCCAGTAAACTATATCTCCTTTACGATTGTACCAAAAGGAGGATGGTAATAGAATATTGAATAAGTAAAACCCTAGAAATCCAATGGTCTCTGGGGCTTTATTATATATTTACCTCTTTTTTCTTTTTGGTTTGTTTATGTCTATAAAGGAATTTACGACCTGTTAGAGAAATCAGGAATAAGATCAGTATTAGTACTAAAAATTGCATATATGATAAATTAAAATATTTAGCACCTGTAACAATTAAAAGTGTAGAAATCGTACCTTTTACAATGAAAAAAATAACAATCCATAACCCGCCTTTTTTCCAGTTCATTTTTATTTTATCCCTTCCTACGTTTAAATTCATAAAAAAATCAGTGATAATTCTTGAAAGTGTCACTTTAATGAAAATCTATTACATTAATATAAAAGTAGACTTTTTTACAAAAATCATCTCCAATTAAATGTGACTACTTCATAGTAATTAAAAATGATATTCATTGTCAATTTCATTTAATATTTTAAATTCCGAGCGTCTCCATAATGGTACGATTTGAATAACCATTCTTTTCAACTCAATCACTTTCCACTTTGTTTCTTTTGGGTAATGAACTCTTGTCTTTAAATGAAGGTGTTTTTTCATGTACATTACTTCTTTCACTTCTACACCTTCCTTATGTTCTTAACTTTGTTTCACCAATTTCCCTCTTGTTGGATTCATTTCATAATCCGATGTTATTAAAAATAGATCCCCCCATCTTCAAGATCTGTTAGAAGATGAGGGGCTTAAAGTATCTATATAAATCCATTTTATTGATTATAGTTGGATGTAGTTATTTTGGATGGGGATATGGCTACTAAAAACCACTTAAATACACTCCCTTAAAAAACATAAAAAAACTCCTAGAAATTGCATTGTTGCCTTCTTTTTAAAAATTATTATTGCGGGATACATCCCACACTTTCTGAATGCATGTAAATATCATTCTCTGTACTTCCTGACCAACTTGCTTGAATGACTTTACCATCAATCACATTATAGTAATATCTGGCCTTAGGCTCATCATTGAAGACCACTTGTATAGTCCACTCGTTCTTATGTGGTAACCAAATACCTGATAAAGAGTGTTTTACAGTAATACTCTGCATATCACTTTCATAATACTCTCGATCATTCATCAAATAATCTAGTGTATCTTCGTATCTTTCTTTTTTTTCGAAATGGAAATATATTGGGGTTGAGATTACGATTAATAGGACAATAGCTGTTATGATAATCCTGCTTCTTCTAAACGACATCTGTCCACCTTCCAACTTAAAAAGAATTTTAAATCACATGATTTAGATTAAATCGTGTATTGGTTTTATCAAAGGATTAGATATCTTGTTACATTTTTCGTTAATAAAAAAATTTTTAAACAAGAATTTTTAAATTTCCTTTCAGCGTATTAAAGCTGTTTTTTTCCTTCTATAGGTAATTACTAATTTTTCATCAATGCCCTTAATTTTTTTACTTCAAATAAAAAACATTACATCACTATAAATCAACCAATAAAATACAAATTTACTAGAAAATCCAAATTCCTGAAGAATTGTTCGTCTAATAAATACTTTCTTACTTTATAGCTATGACCTGCTTTGATCAAATATTTCTTTTCTCAATGTGTTGAGTTGAATTGCCATGCGATTTCTCTCAAACTTAGTCCTTGTTTTTGATGTAATTCATTAAACTTTTTAATGTCCTTTTGATTAAAATATTTTATGCCATATCTATTAGAACATTGTCTATGAAGCGGAAGATGGCGACTCCTGCGGGAAAGCGAGACAGGTGAGACCCCGCAGTGAAGCACGGTACGGGCTTCCGAGGAGGCTCAACGCT
>DATMJF010000645.1:0-7038 GCA_035554455.1 Rummeliibacillus sp. | reverse complement strand
CCAATGGGTACTACTTGGCGGTTGGTTCATGTCTGCTATATTCGTTCGATCAAGAATATATGGTGAAAAATGTGGCCCAATAAAACTAATTAAAAACATAAATATTAAAATAAATAAACTAACCATAGCTAATTTATTCTTTTTTAAACGGCGGTAGGTTTGCTTCCATAGTGAAGGTGATTTCACTACATCTGTTTTTTGTTTACCTACAACTAGATTTTGTGTTTCCAATCTGCTTTCCCCCTATTTCAATCTAATTCTTGGATCTACAGCAGCATAGGCTACATCCGCTAAAAAGTTCCCAACGATTGTCAAGCATGATAATAACATTGTAAGGGCCATCAACACAGGGTAATCTCTAAATCCTACAGACTCTATTTGAATCCTACCGATACCAGGCCAATTAAAAATTTGTTCCATAATGATTGCTCCAGAAAATAGACCAGGTAACTCAAATGCTAAAAGAGTAATAGCTGGGAGAATAGCATTTTTTAAAGCATGTTTAAAAACTACAATCCGCTCCTTTAATCCTTTAGCTCTAGCTGTTCGTATATAATCTTGACGGATAACTTCAAGCATCCCCGTGCGGAAGTAACGAGTTAAGGAGCCGATACTTAACAAAGTTAAAACTACAACCGGTAAAATCATATGTTTTCCGACTTCTAGTAGATAAGCAATTCCTGTATTATTACTTCCAGTATCAATCATTCCGCCTATTGGTAATATTTTCAGATCGACGCCGAACCATTTAATAAATAATAGGCTGATAAAAAAGGATGGAAAAGACATTGCTGCAAACACAAAAAATGTCACAAAACCATCAAACCAAGAATATTGCTTGATTGCTGAAATAATGCCAGTTACTAAAGCAATAGACCAAGTTAATATCAATGAAATAAGCGCTACAAAAAAGGAATTCCACACATATTTATTTAATAGCGATAATACTTTTTCTTGATGCTTCAATGAATAGCCAAAATCACCATGAAGTACATTTCCTAGCCATGTAACATAACGCTCCAACACCGGCTTGTCCAATCCGTAAAGTGCCTTTAGCTCATGTGCTCTTTGTGGAGTTAAATTAATATTCGAATCAATATAATCCCCAGGTAACATGGCAAACAAGAAGAAAATGATAAATGATGTGCCGAATAAAATCACAATCATTTGTAAAAATCTATTAAAAACATATTGTTTCATATATTCTTCTCCTTCTCCTTCACAGAACAAAGTGCCTAGCATAGGCTAGACACTTAATAGATTTCTTCTAGATTACTTATTAATCGAAATATTTGGCAGACTAGCACTAATACCTGTATAGTTGTCAGGATTTAAACCTTGAATTTGGCCACTGACTGCTTTTGCGCTTTGACGATAGTTTATAAGAATAACTGGTGGATCATCATTTAATTCCTTGTAAAGATCATGATAAATTACTTTACGTTTCTCAATATCTAAAGTCCCTAGACCTTTTTGAATTAATGTATCTACTTTCGGATTAGAATAAGCAGCTGCATTATTAGGGTTACCTGTTGCAAATTCTTCAACTGGATCACTTGGATCTAAAATTTGAGAGGTTGAAACAGCTGCAAGGTCATAATCTTTGTCATTTAATTTCGCAACTATTGCATTAAAGTCCATAATTTCAGGTTCAAATTTGATACCAATATCTTGATAATTTTCTTTTGCAATTGGAATAATTGGATCTTCAGCATCTCTTGTTAGATAATGCATAACAAATTTTTTGCCATCTTTTTCACGAATTCCATCTTTACCAACTTTCCATCCTGCCTGATCAAGTAATTCTTTTGCCTTTTTAGCATTAAATTCGTACTTATTAATACCTTGGTCATTGTACGCCCATGAAACTTTAGATACTGGGATATTTGCCACTTCGCCGTATCCTTTAAATTTCACGTCAACAATTTTTTGTCTATCCAATCCATATATAAGAGCTTGTCTTACTTCTTTATCCTTGAACTGTGGACGTGAATTGTTTACATAGATGAAACCATAGTCATTTACTGGTCCTACCTGAATGTTCGCAAATTTTAACTCTTTTAATTGTCCAACTGTGTCATCATCAGCTGAAAAACCTGCATAATCAAGTTCACCTGTTTCAAACAATTGCAGAGATGTTGCAGTATCAATAACTTTGAAAATCAAATTCTTTGTTTTTGGCTTACCAGCATAATAATTTTCATTTGCTTCATATCGAACTTCTTGACCAGGAACATATTTAACAAATTTGTATGGACCTGCCCCAAGTGGTTTTGAATATAAATCTTTTAAATAATCAAGTTTGCCATATTTATAATCTTTTCCGTAATAAGCTTTTGATAATACTTGACCGCCTAGAATAAGTAAGGATTTTGCGTTTACTTTTTCGGTTGTTATTTTGATTGTTTGTTTATCAATTACTTTAATGCCTTCGATCGATTTAGCTTTACCTTCTTTATATTCTTTACCGCCTTTAATAGCTGCTAGAGAAATATCTTGGTAACCTGCATATGCTGGGTCATGTAATAACGTTAAAGTAAAGGCTACATCATCAGCTGTTAATGGAGATCCATCACTGAATTTTACCCCATCTCTTAAATGGAATGTGTATGTCAACTGATCAGCTGAAACATCCCAACTTTTTGCTAACACACCAACAGGTTTCCCATTCTTGTCTAAATTAACTAATGGAGCAAAGATTGGATCAGTTACATTACCATCCCATCCATTTTCGTAAAAATACGGTAGAAATACTCCACCTGGTGCTGAAATACCAGCAATAAATAAATCTTTTCTTTGTTGAGTCTTTTCTGGAAGTGCAGATAAGTCTGTTGCTTTATACTCTTTGACTTCTGTACTTTTTACTTTGACACTATTAGTGTTTCCACTTTTAGCAGGTGAAGATGAATCGTTTTTGCTTGGAAACGCACATCCTGTCAATATCATAGAAATCGCCATTACACTAAATAAACCTTTTAAACTCTTTTTCAAATTTCACACCTCTGTTTACTTGGTTTTATTTTAATAAAAATCCTCGAATTGAATTGCCCAACAACCGTATAACTTTAATTTAATTTATGATTCCGGCTTAATACCTACAATTCTTATAGATTTTATAAACAATAGTTTACTTTTTCAATTATGAATTGTCAATCATTATTTTGATTTTTTAAAATTATCTATTCATAATTCTTATTAATACAGTTTATGTAAATACTAGTCTATTAAATTATTTTAAGGTGTTTATTTTTTCTAATTATTAATACACATACAAAAAAGCCGTAGTCTCAATTTCTATGATTCGCACTGACCTAATAAAATGAGCCAAATAAAAACATCTTACGTTGAAAAACGGGAATTAATCCCACAATTATAACTTGGAGGTGTTTTTTATATGAGGACAAGAGTGAGTTATCCATTAGAATTGAAAATGAAGGCAATAGAGATGAAATTATTAAAATCCTTAACTATTCGTAATGTGAGCCAAATAAAGACTTGGATGAAATGGTATAGAAATGGTGAGTTACATCGCCTTGAACAGCCAGTTGGAAAGCAATATACCTTCGGTAAAGGGCCTGAATATGAAAACGAAACAGCCAAATTACAAGCAGAAAATCGCTATTTAAAGCAACAAATTGAAGTTTTAAAAAAGTACGCAGAATTGGAAAGGAAGTAGTACCGAATGTAGTTGTACAATTAGTAGAAGAATTAAAAGAAGTAATGACAATAGGTGAAATCTATGACCATTTAAGGGTTGGTAGATCATCTTATTACCGTTGGAAAAAGGATGAAAATATTGAAACAAAGAAAGATTTACGAGATAAGAAAATAGGTGAGTAGTGTAAACTTCATAAATTCCGATACGGGTATCTTAAAATTTCTAGTATCTTTGGAGAACCAATTAGTAAAAATACAGTACAAAGTGTTATGCAAAGATATGGTTGGCAATGTCGAGCGAAAGTGAAGAAACGTAAACGTACTGGGCAACCAGCTTACGTTGCACCAAATTTATTAGAACGTGACTTTACAGCGGAAGCTCCATTCCAAAAGCTAGTCACAGATATTACCTACTTGCCTTATGGTCAATCAATGATGTATCTTTCAAGTATTCTAGATGTCTTTAATGGAGAGATTGTAGCACAAACAATTGGGTTTACCCAAGATACTGTGTTCGTTTTAGATACGTTAAACCAACTACCTGAATTACCTGAAGGTTGTATTCTGCATAGTGATTAAGGATCTGTGTATACGTCATATGCCTATCAAAAAGAAGGAAAAAAAAGGAATTGCCATGAGCATTTCCCGCAAAGGCACGCCAGCTGATAATTCCCCAATTGAAACGTTTCACTCCTCGCTAAAGTCAGAAACGTTCTATCTCGACGGAATCTATCGCACAACAAATGCGCATGTGATTCAAATCGTCGAAAGTTATATTGATTATTATCACAATATCCGTATTCAAACAGAAATTAAACAGCCAGTCTCCGGTAAAATACCGTCAACTGGCTGCAATGTAAGGTGTTTTCTTATTGTCTCAAAATTGATAGTCAGTACCATCTTTAATAGGAAGGTGGTTTGTTTTCAATTTGTACCAGTTCTAAAATCTTAACAACACTTAAGCTGAAGTAGATTTTCTTCCCAAATAAGCCTCCACAACACGTGGATCTCTTAAAAGATTAGAAGCTTTTCCTTCAATGATAATTTTACCCGTCTCCATAACATAACCGTAATCTGCAATTTTCAACGCTTGCTTCGCATTTTGCTCAACAAGAAGGACTGTTGTTCCTGCATCTTTAATTTCTTTAATAATTTTAAAAATATCCGCTACGATTAATGGAGCAAGTCCCATTGATGGTTCATCTAATAATAGAAGTTTTGGCTTCGACAACAAAGCACGTGCGATTGCTAGCATTTGTTGTTGACCTCCAGATAGAGTTCCTGCAAGCTGAGACTTGCGTTCTTTTAAAATTGGAAAACGTTCCATCACTTCTTCAATGTCTTTCTCAACATTTTTATCTTTACGATGATATGCACCCATATCCAGATTTTCAATTACTGACATACCAGACAAAATAGCTCGACCTTCCGGAACTAAAGCAATTCCTTTTCGAAGTAATTGATCAGGGCGTAATCCTGTCACATTTTCTCCCAAAAATTCAACTGAACCGTTTTTAGGCTTTAGTAAACCCACAATTGACTTCATCGTTGTTGATTTGCCTGCTCCGTTTGCCCCAAGAAGTGTAACAATTTTCCCTTCTTCTACATCTAAACTAATTCCTTTTAATGCTTGAATTTGCCCGTAAAATGTTGCAATATTTGATACTTTAAGCAATGTCATCTTCCTCCTCTTTTCCAAGGTAGGCTTCAATTACTGCTTCATTGTTTTGAATTTCGATAGGTGTACCTTCTGCTAACTTTTTACCGAAATTCAATACAGTGATTCGATCACATATCTTCATGATTAGCGGCATATCGTGTTCAATTATGAGTACAGTAATTCCTCTTGCTTGTACCTTTTTGATCAAGTCAAATAAACTATCCGTTTCCTTTTCATTCATGCCTGCTGCGGGTTCATCTAATAGCAATAATTTAGGGTCGCTTGCTAACGCACGGGCAATTTCCAATCTTCTTTGCTGACCATATGCTAAATTTTCAGCCAAAACATCCTTAAATTCTTTCAATCCCACTAATTCCAACAATCCCTCAGCTTTTTGCTTTAATTCTTGCTCTTCTTTACGTTGCAATTTTGTACGAAAGACTCCGCGCATGACGCCTGATCGGCTTCGACAATGCCCTCCTACCATTACATTTTCTAGTGCTGACATTTGTGTGAAGAGGCGAATATTTTGATACGTGCGACAAATACCTTTTTCAGTTATTTTATGTGGTTTAATCCCCGTTATATTTTCTTCGTTAAAAGTAATTTCTCCAGAAGTAGGAGAGAAAATATTCGTAATTAAATTAAACATAGTTGTTTTCCCCGCACCATTTGGACCAATTAATCCATATATCTCCCCTTCTTTTATCGAAAAGGATACATCAGTCAAAGCGGAGATACCTCCAAAGTTTTTAGATACATTTTGAATCTTAAGAACCATGAACGTCTCCCCCTTTTGTTCTTTTCAACTTTTTAAACCAATTAAGAACATTTATATCGATTAGACCTTGAGGTCGTATTGCCATTAATAAAACAAGCAGTAAACCATAAATGATATAACGATATTCATTTATAAATCGTAAAACCTCAGGCATTAAAGTTAAGAATGTTGCACCGAACACAGATCCTGAAATCACTTCACTGCCACCAAACACAGTAAATATTAGTATTTCTACTGCACGATGATACGCGAAGTCAGACGGTGATATATAACCCATTACGTGGGCAAATAAAGCACCAGCTAAACCAGCCAGCACAGCACCTTGAGCAAATGATAAAACTTTATAATACGTAATGTTAATCCCCATTGATTCAGCTGCTTTTTCATCCAATTGAATAGCTGAAAAAGCTCTACCAACACGAGATTTTTTTTGTCGTGTGATAAACCAAATAATAAAAATTGTTAACACCAACAAAATAATGAATACACTTAAACTTGCAAACTGGCTATTTTGTAATCCTAGAACTGTTGGATTAAAACCTTTATCTCTAGCAAAGTACAAAATCTCTCTACTAATTTGTGGAATACTAGAAATACCAACTGCACCATTTGTTAGGGATTCCCAGTTTACAAAAATAACCCGAATAACTTCACCTAATCCCAACGTTGCAATGGCTAAATAAACACCTGATAATCTTAATGCTGGAATTCCTATTAAAATGCCAAGAATCCCTGCAACAGCTGCACCAGCCAGAACACCTACTATTATCGGTAAATCGAAATGAATTGTCACCAATGCCGATGTATATGCACCAATTCCCATAAAACCAGCACTTCCTAAAGATAATTGCCCTGAGGACAACGTGACATACACACTAATTGCCAAGATAATATTAATAAGAATAAAAGACGCTATTTGTAATTGATATGGATTTAAAAG
>DATMJF010000644.1:0-2502 GCA_035554455.1 Rummeliibacillus sp. | reverse complement strand
ATCGAACGTTCTTCATATAAATATTGTCTCTGAAAGGACAAGCATTGTCACTACTAATTTAGCCTCGGTGATTTTGTAATTATATATACGTTCAAAATAAGTGGAAATTATCGTCTAAATTGACAACGTGCATAAATAGATACAAGAAAAAGCCTCATTTGAGAAAAATCAAATGAGGCTTTTCAAACATCTTTTATTTTATTCGTAAAGGCTATAGCTTTATCTTTACTTTTACAAATTGCAAAAAGGATACTTGCCACACCATGAGAGGATAATCTTTTCAAGAGTTCCTTTGCTGTATTGAAGTCTATTAAATAATTTACAACTATATGTTTCTTTTAATGAATCTACTGTCGCTTTTAAATAAAGTCACGGTGTTTATAAAAAAGACGCGATGTTTTGAATAAAGTCCGACGTTTATAAAAAAGTTGCGATGTTTTGTCCTTTGGATCTGGCTTGATGGGCATGGGGTTTACCCTCTTACAGAGTTAGAAGACAACTCGGACATCTCTGTTACTGTGGTTGCTGACCATCGTACTGCTCTTTCTTCATTCTTGTGCCCAGTATGATGAGGGCGACATAGATTACGATTGCAATCGAATCTATAATCGTATCCGTAAGCCCCGATACGTCAAGCAATGCCGTTACAGTAAGAATAACCATCAGTCGGACGATCAGGATCGCCGCGATCAACCATGCGGCAAACCGGATCTTTGATTGCTCAGTTTGGAATGACATGAAAATGAAAGCGATGCCGAAGACCAGATTTTCCGCCGTGATGATGTGCCAGACATACGTGAATACTGTCCGGGTACCCACGGATATCGCCTCAATGTTGAGCGTCGGTAGCACAGCGGATTGCCCGTTCCATGCGTGCGTGACGGCAAACAGGATCGCAAGGACGCCTGCAATCAGATAATAAAAATTCCTAACCTTTATGTTCACCACAACCTTCCTTTATTACAAACCAACATCTACCATCTGAAATTAAAATTTCATTTACCCTTTTTTATATAAAGTCACGACACATGCTCCACCAAGACCTAAATTATGCTGCAATGCAAGTCTTGCACCTTCTACTTGTCGATTTCCCGCATCTCCGCGAAGATGCCACACTAACTCTGTACATTGCGCTAAACCTGTTGCCCCAAGAGGATGACCTTTTGACATTAAGCCGCCCGAAGGATTGATGACATATTTTCCACCGTACGTATTCTCCCCATCAGTAATTAATTTTGATGCTTCTCCTTCACCACAAAGTCCCAATGCTTCATAGGTGATAACCTCATTTGGTGTAAAGCAATCATGTAGTTCGATTACATCCACTTCTTCTGGACTGACTCCTGATTTTTCATAAACCTCATTCGCTGCACGTGCTGTCATTCCTGCGCCGACTAAGTGGAGATTATCCTCAATGCTATCAGGCGTATCGGTTGTCATGGATTGAGCTACAATTTTCACTGTCTTACGGATATTATGTTTTTTTGCAAAACGATCGCTACAAACAACGACTGCTGCTGCGCCACATGTTGGCGGGCAAGCCATATATCTTGTGAGTCCTGGATAAACTACAGGTGAGTTCATGACCTCATCTAATTGTAGTTCTTGTGTAAATAAAGAATAGGGATTGTTAACAGCATGCTTTCTTGATTTTAAAGCCACTTTTCCAAAGATATCTTCATTCGCATCATATTTTTTTAGATACTCTAAACCTGCAGCTCCAAATACTTTTAACGCAATCGGTCCATCTGGTAAATCAGGGTTTAATTCCTCAAAACTGTTGTTAATCCATTGGAATGGCGATGTCCGATCTGTCCAATTATCACCTATAACACCCGGTTTCATCTCCTCAAAGCCAAATGCAAGCACACAATCAGCTGCACCTGATTCTACTGCTTGGCGTGCCATGTAAAGAGCAGTTGAACCAGATGAACAGTTATTATTTACATTAATGATAGGAATTCCTGTCATCCCAACTAGGTATAGTGCTGATTGGCCGCAGGTGCTATCTCCGTACACATAGCTCGCATAAGCTTGGTTGACTTCTTGTAAGTCAATTCCCGCATCAGCGAGTGCTCCTCGAATTGCTTTTGATGCCATAATTTCATAGGGCTCATTTCTCCCTGGTTTCTCAAACTTCACCATGCTTACTCCAATTACATTTGCTTGACTTTCCATAAATAGCCTCCTATTTTTTCGAAATATGTTTGATCATTTTACAACACATTAGCAAAAGACAGTTTACTATTATCGTGGTGACATTCGGATGCCACCGTCTAAACGAATAACCTCTCCGTTCAAATATTCATGCTCCATGATAAAAGTAGCCAGCTCCGCATATTCGTGAGGTCGTCCTAGTCGTTTCGGAAACTCCACACTTTCTGATAATTTCTGGATCACTTTTTCGGATAATGTATCTGCCATTGGTGTCATAAATAATCCGGGTGCGATGGTATTCACGCGAATGCCAAACTGAGATAAATCACGGGAAACTGGTAATGT
>DATMJF010000643.1:0-7433 GCA_035554455.1 Rummeliibacillus sp. | reverse complement strand
TAAATTTGGTTTTTGGATAATTTCTTTTTTCTTGAAATCCACTACTATATATTCTTCGCCTTTTGGCAAGGCTTCAATTTTATCCATTATTAATGTTAATTTCTTTGGTCTTCTAAAATAGTTGCTTTGTATAAATAAGCTAGCATTGCCGTCAGAAAATGAACCAAATCCAGTAATCCCATTCATTTTATTGCCCCATATTTCGCCATTTTCATCTATCAACTTAATAGAATTAATGCTTAAAATTTGTTGTGTATTGTTATCATCGGATGCTAATTGAATCTCTGCTCTTAGTGGTGAAATTTTCAACATTTTTAAATGAATGATTTGACCATCGACGGTTACATTTTTATTTAAATTATATGTTTTAGTTGGCTGAATTTTTTTCTTTAACGTAAATGGAATTGAAAACGTTGTTTGTTTTGCATCTTCAAATGAAATATTGAGTTCGAAGTTTGGGTGTTCATATGATAAGGAATCCTTGGATACGATTTCTATTTTGTTTTTAATGATTTTTGTTTTTGGTGCATCTGACCATCCGTAACCAAAAGATCCATTTTCTATAGGTTTACCATTTTGTAATACTTTCACTTTTTTTGCTTGTAATCTTAAAATATCATAAGGTGCTTCAACTTGATAGAAAAGAACCATGCCACTTTCATCCGCAACAGTACCTAGAAGCGTGAAGGTAATATTATTTTTTGTTTTGGTAATATTTAAAGTTTCATAGTAATCTTCGCTTACTATATCTTTGACGCCTTTATCATAACCAATCATTTCAACTATGGGTGTAAAGCCGGGAATTTTCTCAATTGCTTGAGCGAAAGTAGGGGATACACGAATACATGTGACAAAAAGCAACATCAAGACGACAACTACACTTGCTGCTGTAAAGCAACTACGTTTTTTCCGTTTCACTAGTCGAAATTGCTGCGCTCCTTTCTTCCGAGCAACGTGCAATGCTTCGCTTGGTACATCTATCTGATCGAGCTCTTGAATAAGTTTTTGAATTTGTTGGTCATTAAAATCTTGCATCTAGATCTCCTCCTTTCCAATAAGCGTTCGCAATTTTTTTAAAGTCGAATGCAATCTGGATTTTACCGTACCTTCAGGAATATTCTGTAGTTGTGCGATTTCTTGATTCTTTAAGTCTTGAAAATATTTTAAATAGATTAATTCCTGCTGATCAGTCGGCAACTGCTCGATTAAATCAGCAATTTCAAATTGCTTATCGTCTGATGCAACTGGTATTTCAAGCGGATCTTTGAATATGAGTTTTTCTTGTTTCTTTTTCATATCGAGACAAATATTGATAAGGATACGAACTAGCCAAGTATTGATATAAGCAGGTTTTTTTACAGTATGTATTTTTTTCAAAGTACGATATGTCAGTTCTTGCATCGATTCAATTGCATCATGTTCATTGCGTAAATAGGCAAATGCGGTTCGATAAAGTATATCTTCCTGTTCTTTTAGTAAGTCTAATATTGCTTCTTCATCGCCTGCGATTGCTCTTTTTGCAAGATCAATTCTTACCACAATTCCACCCCCTGTTACTTATTAGACAATTCAAATGCAGAAAACGTTCAGATTATTTTTATATTCTATATTCTATATTCTACATGATTAATTTCCAAAATCTAGATGATAATGTGCGTTAAAAATAGACAAAGCAATAAACTGGATTCAAAAGGCAATAAACTACACTATGACTTTAATTGGAAGATTAAATAAGAAAAATAAGTTCTTAAAACCTTTCTTCTACTCAAGAATTTCCCAAGAAATAATTACTGAAATATTCCGATTATTAAAAGGGTTAAAAGAAAAAAGTTCTGAAGAAAATAAATTATTCTTCAGAACTTTTATGGTTTTTTATTAATAAAAAACTTTATCTGTATTGTACTTTGCACGTAATTCGTTAATTGCATATGTTTCGTAAATTTCACGTTCCATAGGATCTTCAACGACAAATGCTTCAATTTTATAAACTTCATCGCGGTGGTCTTTTAATGGAGAAACATTATCTTCGAAGTGCTTTTTTAAACGTGGGCGCATTTTACGTGCTTTCCCAACGAATAGTAGTTCATTTTCTTTATTAAAGAAAAGAATAAGACCACCTTTATCACGTGGGACTTTATGGAAATCAATAAACCCGTAAATTGATGGGATGATTGCTTCTCCTTCTTTTGGTTGTTGTTCGCGTTGTCGAATCACTACATCTGGTTTTGGCATTTCAATTTTAATCAAAAAATTCACGTCCTCATATTCATATAGACTTCATGCTAACATAAATCTAGCGGAAAAGCCAGTACAGCTATATTATATGGATAGAGTAGTTTTGTTAAATAAGGAGGGTGTTTTAATGAACGAATGGCCAAAAGGTGTCGCAAAGCCAGGAATCCGTGCATTAAATTCTGCAGGATTATATACAATTACGGATCTATCGAAAATCGAGGAAAAAGAATTAATGGCATTACACGGCATGGGGAAGAGGACTTTAGAGGTATTGAAGAAAGAAATGGAAGAACAGGGGATTCAATTTAAAAACAGTTAGAACAAAAAAAGAGCAGAGAATGCTCCTTTTTTGTTTGCACATATCAAGAATTCGAAAGCTGCGATTCCACTTCATATCGAAGCGCTGCAGCATCAAGTTCACGAGGATATATTGTTAATAAACATTGTAGGTATCATTGTCGATTACGTTCAATTGTTTATCCGAGTAATCTTCAAGTTAATCGATGTGTTTTCAGATATTTCGATTAAACTGTATTGGTTTTTGCTCATTAAAATATTACTGTCTATAACGTAATTCTATTTTTTTAATTTCATTATATAGTAATTTTACGGTGTCACTTGGATCTTCAATTGTTTCTTCGTCTACATCAGCTTCTTTTAATAGCGTTACTTCATTGTTTAACTTTTCCATTTTTCGATCAAGATGAGCAGCAACTTCTGCAGCTTCTTTTAGCTCATCCGTTAAGTGGCTAGGAACTTTCTTGTTGTATTTATAGTAGATTTTATGCTCTAAACTAGCCCAAAAATCCATAGCAATTGTACGAATTTGCATTTCAACAAAGACGTATTCCTCACCGTAAGTCATAAATACAGGAATTTTAATAATGATATGAAGGCTTTGGTAACCATTTGGTTTAGGATTTTCAATATAATCTTTTACTTCAATCACATCGATATCTTCTTGTGATTGAATCATATCTGCAATACGATAGATATCCGATACAAAAGAACAAATGATACGAATTCCAGCGATGTCATGAATGTTTTCTTGAATGGATGGAATCGATAGGGGAAGCTTTTTCTTTTGAACTTTTTTTAAAATACTCTCTGGTGATTTCACACGTGTATTCACATGTTCCATTGGATTGTATTCATGAATAAGTTGAAATTCTTCCTGTAAAATATTAACCTTCGTTGTGATTTCAGCTAGCGCAAATTTATAAAGTAACATGCAACGAGTAACTTCATTTCTAAACTTTTTCAATTGCTCTCTGTCTATTTTTGGATTATTTTTCATCTATGTCACCTTGCCTTTATGTTATCTTTCTATATGTATTTTCTCAAATTTTAGCGGATAACGCACGTGATTTATATAGAGGGAATAAAAAGTATTATCTGGTACCATTTGAATAGAGAATATCATTGGAAAAATAATCTATTATAAATCTTGACAACCTTCCTAAATCAGTTATGTTTTTAATAGAAAGGAAGTTTTAAAGATGAATATAAAAGTATTTCTCCTCAGAATTATTGCCATTATCGTTTTTATCGTAGGAATTTATATGGTGCAAGTGAAAGATGGAGCAAGTTACTATTATTTGTTATCACTAGCAGCCTTTGCAGCTTTTTTCTACATCGACGATTACGCAAAAAAACAAAAGAAAAATCTTTAAAAAGCTATTCGATAGGATAGCTTTTTTTATGAATATTGATAATTAGAAAAAAAGTTCGAGTAAAGCAAAAGAAAGCTCGAGTGAAGCAAAAGAAGGCTCGAGTGAAGCAAAAGAAGGCTCGAGTCGAGCAAAAGAAAGCTCGAGTGAAGCAAAAAGAAGCTCGAATTAATCAAAAATTCCCTAGAATTAACTAAGAATCAGCCCATGACAATAAGAACATATCGAATCATCTCGAAATTACCAAAATCCAAACTAAAACCACATTTCCCCCCCAAAAAAACATCAAAAACATCAACATATATTTCATTTCAATCCATCACCTATTAACGTTCTTTAACAATTGTGGCTATTTTGTTTCAATTCAATGGTTTTTTGATAATTTTAGAGAAAATAGCATTGAACGAAGGAAAAAAATACATATAATAGAGAAAGTGGAGGCGAGAAATATGGAATTGAAATTTTGTGTGGAAAATGGAGATATTTTAAGATCCCCGTATTATAATGACTTTTTCTTTGAGAAGATAAAAATATGCGTGAAAACGGAGAAGTATGAAAAAACCAAGCTTTTCCATTCAGCATTACATGGCAGATTTTTATTGAATTTAGGCGAAGCGATTATTGAACTTTTGAAAACAGGTAAAGAGCAAACTGTAAAATCTATTGGTGAACCCCATTTATATAAAATTTCCCTACAATCCGATGAAATTATTATTAAAAGTATAGAAAAACAAGAGGTCATACAGAAGTTTAATTGCTCAAGAGAAGATTTTTTAAATGCTTTAGCAATTGAAAGCAAACACTACTTGCAAAGTATAAAAAAGGTCAATCCACGAATCGTATTAGAAGATCAATATCAATTATTAGCAAGTTGTTATGTATTTTTTGATAGTTCACCAATATTTGAATTTAATAGTTAGAATCTTTGACCTCATCCCTATGAAATTATATAATGACAACATGAAATCATAAGGAGTGGGTCTTTTGGAGAAAGAATGGACATTTATGATTGATGGAACTGAACATTATCGTAAAACAATGGAAGAAACATGCACTCAACTACCGATTGAAAATATAGACGGCGAAGAATACGTAACAATAAAATACAAAGATTTTAAAAAACTTGTTGAATTTTACATGAAAGAACATTCTTCAGATTTACCATTTTAAAAGTAAACTTTGAAAAACTCATCAATCAGATGGGTTTTTAGTTTATTTACATGTCTCAAAAGCTACTCTATAAATTTATCTCTTTTTTCAATTGTTTATAATAAATCTCCTTACTTGTTGAACATAACTGGTATTATGAATAGAGCATTTCAATTAGATAATGCCCATGTGATAATTATATATATTCCTCAAAATTAGAAAGGAAGTTGTACTTGAAATACCAAATTTCCGATATTCTAGCAATGTCAAATGCTGACCGCAAACTACTAATAGAAGAGGATGCATCTCCTATTTTGCAAGAAATGTTAATACATATTGGACACACTGATGAAACAATTCGTGACCATCAAAATTTACGATTATTTTTTGAATTAATACAGTACGATTTATTGTCCTTATCAGATAAACAGTATTTAGTTTCGCAATTAACACAATCCTCATACTTTCACTTTAATATTGGAGAAAAGGGCACAGATTCCGTTTTCAAACGCTCATTGTCTGCTTTGTGGCTTACTTACCTAATCAGAAGTGATGCCGGACAAGCATTCTTAACGAAATACCAATATGATGAAATATTGGGGCTTTCCACTCGCTATTTATCAAAAGAGAAGGATACAAGAGGTTATATTGAAGGAAAAGGGTGGGCATATGGCATTGCTAATGGAGCAGATCTAGAACTTGCACTGATTCAACATCCCAAATTTGATATACATGACGCTGCACCGATTTTGCAAAGCATTCGAGATTGTTTCTGGAAAGGAACAGTTTATGTTGATGATGAAGAAGAACGATTTGTGGAGATCATTGAAGCACTTATTCGCAAAGGAATAGATGAAAAACTACTTATTGAATGGGTGGAACAAGTCTTTGACTCCTTAGAATATAGTAAGCAAAGTAGCGGTTACAGTCCGTTATTTTTAAAAGCGAGAACCCAAACTCTTCATTTTATGAAAACCTTCTATTTCGCATTGAAATTCAGACAAATAATGCCAGAGTTACAAGGTGTTGTTTCACATTTCATAGGGCAATGGATGAAAATTAGATAATAAATAAAAAGGAAAGTTTTATGTAAAACTTTCTTTTTTTGTGCAACAATAAAATAAATGGTTCGTCTACCTTTTTATGGAGGTGAAAAATGGAAAGAGAGAAATTAGATATAAAGATCATGGGACTTATTGCATTATTTGCAATTATTAGCTGCTTATTCATTTACTCGAGTAGCTCTGTATTCAATCAATATTCCGGTGCATTTATTAGGAAACAATTAATATTTTATCTATTAGGTATTGCATTAATGTATGGGATTTCACGCATGGATTTACGCCAACTAATGAAAATCGCGTGGCCATTTTATTGGGGTGTCATGTTACTGTTAATTGCTTTAATATTTGCCCCTGAAAGTATTGCAAGACCTATAAATAAAGCGAAATGTTGGTATCAAATCCCTTTCATAGGAACTTTCCAGCCATCTGAATTTTTGAAATTTGCATTTGTCCTTGTTGTTAGTATGACGATTGTAAAACACCATAGGAAATGGCGATATCAAACAATTGGTTCAGATTTATGGTTATTAAGCAAGATATCAGGTATTACGGTACCCCCAATGCTCATTGTTTATAAACAACCTGATACTGGTATGATCATGTTGTATGCTGCATTACTTACTGCTATGGTTTTGTTTTCTGGTATACATAAAAGCATTTTGTTTGTTTTAACCGCCATTCCCTCAGTAATCGTGACAGCATTAATCATCATCTATATTAATTACCAAGATTTTTTTAATAATCAAATTTTAGGTAAGCTATCGTCTCATCAAATCTCTCGTATAAACGGGTGGTTAAAGCCTTTTGAATATGGTGATTCAGCTTTTCAAACGAAAAAAGGAATATTAGCAATCGGGTCTGGGTTAACAACGGGGAAAGGATATCTTGGTAATAATGTTTATATTCCAGAAAAGCACACGGATTTTATCTTTGCTGCAATTGCGGAAGAAATGGGCTTTGTTGGAGGTGCAACTGTAGTTATACTTTTCTTTTTACTTATATATCGAATTGTCATCATAACCATACATGCAGATCAACATTTATCAACATTAATGGGAGTAGGAATTATCGGTTTATTAGCATTTCAAATTTTCCAAAATATCGGTATGACAATGGGATTATTACCAGTTACAGGCGTAACATTGCCATTCTTAAGCTATGGAGGAAGCTCGTTATTATCGAATTTTATGTTATTAGGAATCGTGTTAGTTATTAAAAATTCTTACGATGGGTATATGTTCAAAACTAGATATGGAGAAGAAAGCTATGAATTCAAATAATAATAGCAGAATGCGTACCTTATTTATTATTATTA
>DATMJF010000642.1:0-5187 GCA_035554455.1 Rummeliibacillus sp. | reverse complement strand
TCAGCGCAGGTGTGTATATTATACTCTAATATGGAATCATTAAGATCTAAGTATTTCATTATTTATCCTTTTCAATCACTTTATTAATTAAATCAATGTTATCAAGTAAATAAAATAGATCTTTCCATCTTATGATTCTTTCTTCATTAGGAAATTTTATGATAATGAAATTTTCAGCTTCCTTTGGAATATTTACTGATACATAACGGATGGGAGGAACGGATATATTTGTGACTACTTCATCATTCATTATTTTTTACCTTTTAGAATTTGCGTCTTATCCCAGCTTCTTCCTGCTACATAACCAACGTAACCAGTACCAAATAAGGTCCACATGGAATCTGGAATAGCGGCTAACCAATCTTGAAGTCCTGTTGCTATAGCCCTTGCAGTAGAGGGGCTTATAACGCTTACAAAGCTCATAGGAATAGCCATGAGAATCATAATGTACATGACATAGAGAAAGCTTGGACGAGCCCTGGATGTCCATTTATCTTGTGATTGAGCTTCAGCTACTAATACAGAGATTTGCTGATGAAGCTGGTCTGTTTCTTGTTTTATGACATCACTTTTATCAGGAACGAATTTATTGAGAAGACTTGATACAAGATTACTTATTGCTGAGATTGGATCCATCTATTGAACCTCCTTATCAAGCTCATTAATAAGAACAACTTTATTAACAACATCATTTATAAATGAATCATAATCCTTATCAGTAAACTCATCATGCATAACTCTTTTAATAAAGAGTTTGCAATCACCAGTGTCCCAATGAATACTATCTAATTCTACTAGAATTACACCAATAATATAACAAAGTGTTTTTATTTTTTTATTACATCTGTTTATTTCAATAATTGGATCCATTAACCACCCTCTAAAATTTCATATAACTTGAATTCAATTGTTTCTAATTCTAAAATTAGTTCTTCATAATTTTTATTTACAAATCGTACAGTATGCCATAAATTTTTTTCATAATTATTATCATCTCCAATTATTTCATTGGCATGATATAATTTAATTAATAGTGAGCGAATTTTCTCTTTTATTGTTATCAAATCGTTTGCTGTTTTAACTATCCCCATTATCAAGTTCCTTGTTCTCTGTTAATAAAGCTCTTATTTTATCGGCTAGAATTCGAATAGAACACTCAATGCTCTCAATTTGAATATTCAATGGCTCTCTTCCACAATAAAGATGCATTGAATCGCTAATATTACTCAGCACATTTATTGCAAGAACCAAATTCTCTATTGTATCTAAAATCTCATTTATTGATTTTATTTTTTTATCATTAATTTCCATTATTTATTCTCACATTTCCAGTTAAGACATTTTTTGCATATAAAAACATTAGAATATGAATCTTCTAATTCATTATCAATTTCATTCTCATTTTTACAGAAATCACATGAGCGCATAGCCATTACTTTTACTTCATCCAATTTCCACCTCTGATTTACTCGATATACATCCATTATTTATTCTCCATTTATTTTTTTATCCATTTCCATTAATCGACTATACGCATGGTTATAATGGAAATTTGCTCTCATGAAAATATCATATAAATTATGAAATTCTCTATTACAAGGATCATTTTTTATATCTTCTTTAATATAATTATATAATTTATTATTTTCTAATAATTCCTTTATTATATTTATTTGATTTCCTATTTCTTGTTTTAAATAAGTTTTCATTAATTATTCCTTATTTTTATTTGTTAAAAAATTCAAGAAATGACATAATCGAAAAACTTAGAGCGAATCCTACTAATACCATGCTTATTCCATGTAATTCAATTAAACATAAAGGAAAGATTATAAATATATTTATAATAGTTAATATTATGGTTATAAAATAATTTATCTTTTGTTTCTTTGTGTAATTCATCATTATTTATTCCTTACTTTTATTTAAATAATCACTTAAATTTTTAACTATAGCTGGTGGTAGTTTTTCAATGTCTTTAATATTAGTTAAATATTTAGAAAAAACTATCTTTGTTATTTGCTGTTCACTTGGAGTAACGAGCGATAATATTCCAAAGAATATCGTTAAAAAAAATAAAAAAGGCGCAAGTTTAAGGTCAAGTTTATTGGTAGCCTCAAATGGAATTATTATTAATAAAGCAAAAGCAAGTAATACAACCATAACAATTGAAAAACCACTTATATTAGGTATTATTGTTAATAATAAATATAGGTCAAATGTATCCATTATTTATCCTCCATTAGCTCTGGATTTTCATAGATATTTCCAATGATTTCCATATTTAAATAGATATTATTTGTAATATAAGAAAGAATTATTGTTTCAAAAGGATTTCGACCACAAAACATGCCGTCAATAAAGAGAATAAATAATTTCTTATTATTCCATTTTTCTTGATCAACCCCAATGAGGCCTGCCTCAATTCGTATAACATCTCCCTCATATATTTCTTTATTATTTTTATCACAGTACCCAGAAAACAACGATAAAATAAAATCATCCGGATTCTTATAAGTAAGCAAATCTCCATCTTGAGTTAAGACAATTCCTGGATTGAAGGTTTTATTTATTTTATCCCATACCCTATATTTCATTTTGTATTCACTCCTACCGAAACCTCGGAAATGATTATATCTTTTAATGATTCATCTTTCTTTAACGATTCTCTCAACAATTCCGCTTCTTTAAATGTCTCAAAGATATTTTCATATATCATGAAGTTTCTATTCTTTGATTTATCTAAAGCTGATAAGACAAAATACTTTTTACCAAAGAAGGAATTTCTATTTAATCCATATGATTCCATTATTGCTCTCCCTTTCCTGAGGTTAATTCATCAAACATGTGATTCCAATTTTTAAAGCAATTCATGTTGGAAACAGCATCAAGACATTCTTCTAAACTCAATTCAATACCCTTAGTTATAAATAAATGATTCCTAAGAATTGATGCTTCTAATTTTGCTCTTATAATAGTCATTTCATATCTCCTTATCTAACCGTTATTCGAAATTGAGTGACCTTACTTTTAACAGTCGACATATCAATAATGGATTGAGATATACCTTGGCTTAATAATAATTTTTTATCTAATCGCCTCTTATCCATTTCAACAATTAAGACTTTACCACTGATAGTTTCAAGACAACTTAATTGATGAGATTGCATATGAGCCTTTACTTTCTTAACGAGCTGTTCTTTTAAATATTCCAATTTCTTTAAGTCAGACTCAATTTTAATTAATTCATCTAGGTCTCTATTAATGAGAGACTGGTCATTAACTGGCGAATCATAATAGGAGTAATTAACGGAATTTTTTACATTAACATCATCTGTGATTTTCATAGGGTTATCCTTTTTTTGTTAAATATAATATAGACTCTATCGTCTATAAAAAGAGTATATAGGGCACTTTACAGCATTGTCAAGCACTTTATGAAATAAAAATGCCAGAAAAGGCAAAAGAGAGAGATAGGGCATGGCCATTAATTATGATCATACTGGAATAGAAATGTTAAGAGCCGCGAAAAGAGTAAATGAAAGTCTGCTTATCTTTGAATGTTCTAAAAAAGATTTTTCAATTCTTAGCAAACGATTGGTATATAATTCTAATGATTTTGAAATTATAAAAAGCGATAAAAATTTAAATATCTATAAAGAAAAATAAGTTTGTATCTATCCTTTGTCTGGATATATACAAACATACGGGTTTTGTATCTATCTTGTCATAGAATAGACAGCTCCACAATAACATATCCCTTCTTATCGATATCCATATCGCACATTTTTCCACTCCATGATTTAATCTGTGAATCATCATTAATTAATGCGCTACAAACTAAAGCATCATCCACGGCTTTCTCAAGATTAGTTCCGTCCCGCCTTCTTCTATCAGGCGGATATAAAAGGAGATTTCTATGCAAATTCTCCTTCTGTAAACGTAATTTAAAATTTTCTGGAAGCGTTTGCTTGAACTCGAATATCCTAACATAGGCTAAATTTTTAAATTCTCTAGCGTCCCTCGTAAGGATTCTGCGCTTACCAATTTGGATCCAATAATTATTAACAGTGGGAGGAAATGGAAGCTTGAAACTAATTGTTTCGCTTATTACCATTATCTAAACCAACCCTTTGCATAAAGAGTTATGGCTTGCTTAATAGCCGAATCAATTGATTTTGATGTTCCATCTTTATTCTTAGATAGAAAACCAGCCTCAATTTGATAAATAATTCGATTCATTACATCCTTATAAACTTCTATGGTTAATCCATGAATCTTCAGACCATCTAATAATGTTCGTTTCTGAGTGTCCCCCAAGCGTCGATTAGATTTCTTGTTAAGAACTTTAATATCAAAATCATCATCTATTCCAGAGCGTTTATTAATTTCACTCTGTTGGCGTTGACTCTTAAGAATTGATAATTGACTCGCCGCGCAATGCCATCTCTTGTTTAAAAGATACCAAAAATCCTTATCCTTACAATTAACCCATTCCCTCTCCATGGTGGGTAATGCCTGTTCAAGAATGGATATTTTATTATCAATATCAATATTTTTATTGTAATAAACTTCAAGAATATCGTCATAATCGACATTAACATTAAAAGTTTTTTTGATTATTTCACTGATTGGTTGAGTACCAATAGTCTCAGCCTTAGTAGCCTCATTTCTAATAATATTAGAAAGGTCCTGCATAATTTCGTCCCTGAATTACAGAACCTATCAATATAAGTCATAAAAAATAAAAAAAAAAGAAAATTATGAATAATCCTTAGAACCTAATATTTTTCAACTGTATTTATCAAGAAATCCAGATTCAAGGGAATCTATGAGGCCTGTAAGATCTACCGTTTAACCACCCTCTTCTCCCCCTAAAAAAAAAGAAAAAAAAGTAAGAGGGTCCTGGGGTGTATGAGAAAAAAAGAAATAAACAGACCGACGTCTGGGTCTTGACAAGCAAGAGAATTTATGGCACCCTGGAGGTAGGACAGGTGTGAGATGTCTTTAAATACACCGGGCTTCGCCCGTGTGTAAAGAAGCCTTCGGCTAACCCTCTTATTCTTACTTTACTTTTTTTTACTTTTACAAAGAGAAGAACTTGTCTTTGTAGGGAACTTCAGGCTTTTAGCCTGGGAGTCATCTCCTTCCTTCGTAGGAAATTCATCCTCCTACCTCAAACATCGA
>DATMJF010000641.1:0-3221 GCA_035554455.1 Rummeliibacillus sp. | reverse complement strand
GTTTTAGCAAATAGCAAAAAACAGTTTATTGTATTTTACAGAAAGAAGTGAAGCGTATGGGGGAACAGTTAATTTTTCTTGATGGAAATTTAGTGAAAAAGGAAGATGCTAAAGTTTCTGTTTATGATCATGGTTTTTTATATGGTGATGGAGTATTTGAGGGCATTCGCTCATACAATGGCAACGTCTTTCGTTTAGAAGAGCATTTAATTCGATTATACGAATCTGCTAAATCAATTTTACTCACCATTCCATACACAATAGAAGAAATGACTGAAATTGTTAAGGATACATTAAAAGCAAATGAATTACAAAGCGCATATATCCGTTTGATTGTATCAAGAGGCGTCGGTAATTTAGGAATTGATCCTTCAACATGCAGAGGAGCAAGTGTCATTGTTATTGCTGAACCACTTGCACTATTCCCAGCTGAATTATATGAAACTGGTATTTCAATCGTTTCTGCGTCCAGCAGACGTAATCGTTCAGATGTATTAAGTCCAAAAACAAAAACATTAAACTACTTAAATAATATTCTAGTGAAACTTGAAGCGACACAAGCTGGTGTTTCTGAAGCATTAATGATGAATGATGAAGGATATGTAGCAGAAGGCTCTGGTGATAATATTTTCATCGTTAAAGGAAATAAATTAATTACTCCTCCAGGTTATATTGGTGCATTAGAGGGAATCACTCGGAATGCTATTCTAGATGTTGCGGAAGAACGTGGCTACGAAGCGAGTGAAGGGGTATTTACAAGACATGATGTATATGTTGCGGATGAAGTATTTTTAACTGGTACTGCAGCTGAAGTAATCGCAGTTGTAAATGTTGATGGTCGTGTAATTGGCGATGGTAAACCTGGCAAAGTAACAAATGATATCCTTGAAGGTTTCCGTGAAATCGTTGAAAAAGAAGGCGTCAAAGTATATGACGAAGAAGTTACAGTAAAATAAGGGGCGGTATACATGCGTAGTGACATGATTAAAAAGGGAGTCGATCGAGCTCCTCACCGCAGCTTATTATATGCTGCAGGTGTTAAAACAAAAGATTTAGATAAACCATTTATCGGTGTCTGTAATTCATATATTGATATAATCCCTGGACACGTTCATCTTCAAAAATTTGGAGAAGTCGTTAAGCAGACAATTCGTGAAGCTGGTGGGATTCCTTTTGAGTTCAACACAATTGGAGTTGATGATGGGATCGCAATGGGACATATCGGTATGCGTTATTCATTACCAAGCCGTGAGTTAATCGCAGATTCCGCAGAAACTGTTATTAATGCCCATTGGTTTGATGGTGTATTTTACATACCTAACTGCGACAAAATCACACCAGGAATGTTGATGGCAGCTGTTCGTACAAATGTACCTTCTGTCTTTGTTTCTGGTGGTCCGATGGAAGCGGGTGTATCTTCAACAGGTGAGAATTTATCACTGACTTCTGTATTTGAAGGTGTAGGGTCATATAAAAGTGGTCTTATGACAGCAGAAAAATTAAAGGAAATTGAAGAAAATGCATGCCCGACTTGTGGTTCTTGTTCGGGAATGTTCACAGCTAACTCGATGAACTCTTTAATGGAAATGCTAGGTATGGCATTACCTGGAAATGGTACAATCGTTGCAACTTCTGAAGAGAGATATCAGCTGATTAAACAAGCTGCAGAACATCTAGTGCGAATGGTTAAAGAGAATGTTAGACCACGTGACATCATTACAAAAGAAACTATTGATGACGCATTTGCACTTGATATGGCTATGGGTGGTTCAACAAATACAGTTTTACACACACTTGCAATTGCCCATGAAGCCGAAATCGACTATAACATAGAGGATATCAATAAAGTTGCAGAACGTGTTCCATATTTATCTAAAATCATGCCAGCATCCAACTATTCTATGCATGATGTCCATCTTGCAGGTGGTGTTAGTGCAATTATTAACGAATTGTGTAAAATACCTGGGGCTATTCATAAAGATCGCATCACTGTTACTGGTCAGACACTTGAAGAATTAGTTAAAGGTCATGAAATTAAGAATACGGAAGTCATTCGTACAAAAGATAACCCATATAGTCCAGTAGGTGGTTTATCTGTTCTCTTTGGCAATATCGCTCCAGATGGTGCAGTAATCAAAGTAGGTGCAGTTGATCCATCTATCAAAGAATTTACTGGGGAAGCAATTGTTTTTGATTCTCAAGAAGAAGCGCAAGCTAGAATTGATGATGGCACAGTTCAAAAAGGGCATGTCGTAGTCATTCGTTATGAAGGTCCAAAAGGTGGGCCAGGGATGCCTGAAATGCTAGCACCAACTTCTGCAATTATGGGGCGTGGCTTAGGAAAAGATGTAGCGCTTATAACTGATGGTCGTTTCTCTGGTGCATCTAGAGGGATCTCAATTGGTCATATATCTCCAGAAGCTGCTGAAGGTGGTCTAATCGCATTAGTTGAAAATGGTGATATTATTTCTATTGATCTGATAAACAGAACGATTGAATTAAAAGTGTCAGATGAAGTTTTAGCTGACCGAAAAGCAACACTAAAACCATTTGAACCCAAAATTAAAAAAGGTTATTTAGCTCGTTATTCTAAATTAGTTACTTCCGCTTCGACAGGCGGCGTTATGAAAATATAATTTGATAAAAAAATAATGATAAAACGTTGATAAGGTTAAAGGTATTAGAGTCTTGTATTTACAGAGAGCCGGGTTGCTGAGAGCCGACAATACAACTAATACTGACATCCCCTTGGAGTGGGTTACTAAAAGCTATTTGCAATTAGGTAGCCTCGGGCGCATACTTTTGTGCTCGTTAAAGAAAGAATAGATTGTTCTATTCATGAGGTAGTCGTTTGTTGACTATAAATTAGGGTGGTACCATGGAAGCTTTTTTCATCCCTACGCGAAAGGTCTTTTTTGCGTGGATGAAAAAGCTTTTTTATATATTAAATTTAATATCCTAGGGAGGAGTTCTATGATGAATGCACAAGTTCAACTAAAGAAACAATCAGCGACAGATCAAGAAGTTGATCAAGAGTGTAAAGCCAGTAAGACGGGTGCTGAAATTTTTATCGAATCGTTGCAAAACCAAGGTGTTGAGATAATTTTTGGATATCCAGGTGGTGCAGTCTTACCTTTATATGATGCACTCTATCGTAATCCAATTAAGCATATACTTGCTCGTCATGAACAAGGTGCTATTCACGCAGCTGAAGGCTATGC
>DATMJF010000640.1:0-3624 GCA_035554455.1 Rummeliibacillus sp. | reverse complement strand
ACAGTCAGTGATATCATTGATTATTTGATGGAGAGAAGCCAAAGGGATTGTTTGCTCTTTATGACAGGGGTTTATACAGGCTTACGAATCAGTGACATTCTCACATTACGCGTAAAAGATGTGCGTGATAAGGAATACATCACGATCAAAGAACAGAAGACGAAAAAAAACAAATTAATTCTCGTTCAATACGATTTGAAAGTCATGATTGAAGAATTCATTGAAGACAAAAAGGATAACGAGTATTTATTTCGCTCACGTCAAGGACGAAATAAACCCATCACACGTCAACGTGCCTACAAAATCTTACGAGAAGTAGCCGAAGAGTTTCATTTGAAATCAATTGGTACCCATACATTACGGAAAACATTCGGTTATCATATGTATCAACGGGATAAAGATGTGGCCATGTTACAAGAAATCTTCAATCATCATCATCAACATGATACATTGCGTTATATCGGTGTCAGTCAAGATGCCATCGATAAAGCAAGAAATCGTTTGAGCTTTCGTAAAAAAAGGTCATAACTTCCATTCAGCAAGCATCCATCGAGGTGCTTTTTATTTTGTTCATTTACGGAAATTTTTAATTAATTCGATACACGAAATACTTTAGTCGAGCATAGACGTATCTTGAAATTTGTTTTTGTCAATGTGGTTTTAAAGACATGTTGCAAACGATTGATAAATAAGGTGTTTAAGACGCTCTACGAGCTTAACAAAACAATACATATGTAAACCTCATATAGTAATTAAAAACGGCATACAAGGCACGTGAAGTATCAATAATCGAAAGGGTTTTGAAAGAAAAGTGAAAGACTTTTGACAGAAAGGTGAAAGCAAAAATCATTTAAAACGTGTTATTGTGTTAACATAGAAAATTTTCCGAAGGCACTGAGCGCAGTGTCTTTTTTTATTGCAATGCTTGATGTATCAGTCATTCGTAATCATTTGATTGAATATAGCGTTTCAAAAATAATATAAAATATCAGAAAATACGGGTCCTTTTGGGGCTTATAGAAGCCTGCGGGTCTCGCGAACCCCAAAATCGAACTAGATATATTTATGGTGAAAACGGCCTTTCCTTCCGTAAAAACGCAAAAAGTAGGTGAAGAAGTGGTTAAAGCAGATGTTGAAGCGACGGTTGTTAGTACATCCGTTATTGCAAAGATGTTTGGTATGACGGATAGACGTGTACGTCAGTTAGTAGAAGAAGGTGTATTACAACGTGTTGGCCATGGTCGCTTTAATTTAATCGACACTGTTAATAAGTATGTAACGTTTTTGCGTCTACAAGGTGAAGAAGCTGGAGAACAAGAAGTATCAGAGGCATTAGAGTATGAAAAATGGCTACATGAACGTGCCAAACGTGAAAAAGCAGAGATTGAACTATCTCATATTAAGAATGAGATGCATAAATCAGTCGATGTTGAGCGAGTGATGAACCATATGCTTGCATCTTTTAGAGCTAAGCTAAGGTCAATGCCTACAAAGTTGGCCCTTACATTAGTCGATAAAGATTCACCAGACTTTATTGAGAGTGTTTTAGAACAAAATGTTCATGAAGTGCTTACTGAACTAGCTAATTATGATCCATCTATGTTCTTTGAAGTTGAAGCAGAAGAGGAAGGTGAGGGGGATGAACAGTAATACTCTTAAATTATTTTCGGATATTGCTAAAATTATCGCTCCACCTCCAAAATTAACAGTTTCTCAGTGGGCGGATGCACATCGAATTTTATCTCCTGAATCATCAGCTGAACCAGGAAAATGGAATACAGATCGTGCGCCTTTTCAACGTGAAATCATGGATGCAGTAAATGATCCAACAATTGAAGAAATCGTTATTATGGCATCAGCGCAGGTTGGGAAATCTGAAATACTGAACAATATTATTGGTTTTTACATTGATTATGACCCTTCTCCAATCATGCTTATTCAACCGACTTTGGAAACTGCCCAAGACTATTCAAAAGACCGAATAGCACCAATGATTAGAGATACACCGAGATTAAGAGCAAAAGTAGATGATGCAAAGGCAAAAACAGGAAATAACACTTTACTACATAAGAAGTTTCCTGGTGGTCAATTAACCTTAGTCGGTGCCAATTCACCTGCTGGTCTTGCTTCACGTCCCATTCGTATTGTACTAGCTGATGAAGTAGACCGTTTCCCTATAAGTGCAGGAACAGAAGGTGACCCACTCTCACTGGCCCATAAGCGAACAAAGACATTCTGGAATCGAAAAAAAATATCTGTTTCAACACCAACTATCAAAGATCAATCACGTATTGAATTTGAATATGAAAATTCTACACGTGAACAATGGCATGTTTCCTGCCCAACATGTGGACATTTTCAACCGATTACTTGGGGAGCTATTCGTTTTGAACCTATCGGAATGGAATGTGAACAATGTAAAGAAATATCAAGTGAAACTGAATGGAAATCCCGTCCGGGTAAATGGGTTGTTCGTAATCCAGGTGCAGTAAAACGTGGTTTTCATATCAATGCACTCTTATCTCCTTGGGAAACATGGAAAAATATCATAAAAGACTTCAAGGAAGCGAAGAAAAAAGGTACCGAATTATTAAAGACGTGGACGAATACAACACTTGGTGAAACGTGGGAAGAAGATGCAAACGACCAAGACCACACAAAATTAGTGGCAAGAAGAGAACGTTACTATACAGATGTACCTGAAGGTGTCTTAGTATTGACAGCCGGAGTCGATGTGCAAGATGACAGACTGGAATGTGAAATTGTCGGATGGGGACAACATGAAACTAGTTGGGGGATTGGATATAAGATATTTTGGGGAGATCCTGGACAAGAAGTAGTTTGGGAACAGTTAGATATGTTTCTACAAACCGAATTTACAGGACAAAATGGTGTAAAATATCCAATTTCAGCAGCTTGTGTCGATTCTGGTGGTCACTATACAGAAGATGTTTATGCATTTTGTAAACAACGTGAACATCGACGTATTTATGCTATTAAAGGTCGTGGTGGTGAAGGTGTTGCTTATATTAATAAACCTTCTAAAGCTGGTCGTGTACAAGTAAAACTATTTACCATTGGTGTTAACTACGGAAAAGATGTTATTTATACAAGACTGAAAGAAGAATTTGAAGATAAGCCTGGTTATTGTCATTTTCCTGTTGAAAAGGAAAAGGGCTATGATGAGTCTTATTTTGTTGGATTAACTTCAGAACGAAAAGTGACCCGTTTTGTAAAAGGAATGCCAAAAACAGAATGGATAAAAAAATCTAGTGCAAGAAACGAACCACTCGACTTACGAAATTATGCAACAGCTGCATTACGAATCTTGAATCCAAATCTAGATTATTTAGCAGAACATCAATTAACAGGTAGCGTATTCCAACAAACAACTAAAAAAAGACGTAGACGAAAAGTTTACTCGAAAGGATTGTAGTTACATGGCATTTACATTAGCAGTAATACAGCAAAGGCTTTCGATGTGGCTTGAAGCTGAAGAAATGATTGCTAAAGGGCAAAGCTATACGATGGATAATCGTAAATTGGAGCGTGCAAATCTTGCTGAAGTGAGAGACCAAATTAAGTTTTGGCAGATGGAAGAGCAAAAAGCGATACGTATTGAAC
>DATMJF010000639.1:0-9968 GCA_035554455.1 Rummeliibacillus sp. | reverse complement strand
GCATCATCTTTTAATATATATGAATTCACTGTTCCTTCTGGAAAAGGTACAGGTGTTACAATTTTTTGAATCATACTTAGGCCCCTTTTAATGAATACTTATTCAATTTATTGTACAGTTTTTTTTGAAAAACGTCATCTTTTTTCATTGACAAATCTTCTTTCATTCCCTATACTCACATTTATATATGTTAAGCAAAGACGAAGAATAGTACAAAGGATTCGGAGTTTATAGAGAGTGTGATCATCGGCTGCAAGTCACATAACAATGTTCTTTTGGAACCTACTTCTGAGCTACTGTGAAAACACGGTCGCATCTCTGCGATAAAGAGAATTTGAGTTGTGCTACAGCTAGTAGCAAAACAAGGTGGTACCGCGGAATCAAGCATTTTCGTCCTTATATTAGGATGAAGATGCTTTTTTTATTTAAATGCTTTGTTAAATGATATTGTTGAATTTTTTTGCATCTACATGAGCGAAAATTCTTTTTGCCTTTCAAAAAGAATTTTCTGCGACGAAGCTATCGTAGCGATGCAGGAGCAATCTTTTAACTGCGACGAGTAACCGCAGGAGCGAAGGATTTTCGAACAAGAAGGCTCGTCGGATCGCCCGCGGAAATCGTCCGACTGTATCGACGGATGAAATATCAACATTATTGACAAACAAGGTCTATTAAAAAATATAGGAGGCGACGAAAATGAAAACAATTGTATTTGCAGGTGCTGGCTCAATGGCAGAAGCATTAATTCATGGTTGGGTTAAAGAAGGTGTTGTTCTACCCGAAAACATATACGTTATGAATAAAACGGATCAACAAAAGCTGCAACGAATCGCTGATACCTATGGCGTACAAATTGTTTGTGGAAGTCGCGATATTGTGAAAAAAGCTGATTGCTTAATACTAGCAATGAAACCAAAAGACATTCAGAAAGCTATGGAAGATTTAGTTCCATATCTTCAATTAAATACAGCCATTTTATCCGTAGTAGCAGGCGTTTCCATGGACACAATTGAACAAACATTAGGAAAAAGACCCATGGCACGAGTTATGCCGAATACATCAGCAACAATTGGTATGTCCGCAAGTGGTGTCGCATTTAACAGTTCTATTACCACTTCCCTTAAAGAAGAATTTATGCACATGTTAGAAGCCATTGGGTTAGTTATAGAAGTTCAAGAGGATGAATTGCACGCAGTTACTGCCCTATCAGGTAGTGGCCCAGCATATCTTTACTATTTAGTAGAAGCTTTCGAGCAGGCAGGGATGAAATTTGGATTAAGTCAAAATGTTGTGCGTAAATTAGCCATCCAAACAATTGCAGGTGCAGCTGAGATGATAAAACAATCCAGTGAAGAGCCAACGGAATTACGACGAAAAGTAACCAGTCCAGGTGGCACAACCGAAGCAGGAATCAAAGCATTAGAAGAAAATCATTTTAAAGAAACCATCTACGCATGTATTCAAAATGCAGAAGCTAAATCAAGAGAACTTGCTTCCGTTAAAAAGAATAAAAAACTGTAGATCCGCTCGGTTTTCGTCGAGTGAATCTACAGCCTGAAAGTAAACCACTATTGGTTTACTTTTTTTGTTTGTCTGAAACATTATTACGCTTAGATAATTTAGAGCGACTAGTGAAAAACGCTAACAATAAGAAGAAGCCAGCGATTGAAAAATATAAACCAGAATGATTGGCTTCAACGCCTGTTTGAGGTAATGTATTTTGTACAAATTCTGCCTTATTAGAAGATGCAGATTCTTTTTTAGTATTCGTTGTTGAATTTGATACGGTTGTAATAGCAGATCCATTAGTTACAGAAGTTGCTTTTACTTGATTATCAGTTGTTGTCGCATGTGCAACTGGTCCTTGTGATAAAACGATGTTCATTACAAATACACTTAGAATAATCCCCAATATATATTTTTTCATCATTTTTTACCCCTCAATTAATAAATTCAAATATTTTAAGTAGGAACTTTTTTGTCCCATCGGTACATTATATACCTATTTGTTTATATTAACTATAAAACTTTACGATACTTTAACAAAATAAGCCTTTATACTTAACAGTTTATAGGTACAAAAAGTTTATTAATAGATATATATTCATTAAATTGAGGGGGTATGTCATTATTTTAGAATAAAACGTGTATGACTAAATCCTTCTTTACTTTTTTTCACTTCTAACAGAGCTGGCATAGCGTCTTTCAGTTCAGCAACATGTGAGATAATTCCGATCATTCTACCAGTATTTTGTAATTCGATTAAAGTATCGATAGCCTTATTTAATGCCTCTTCATCAAGAGTACCAAAACCTTCATCGATGAACATCGTTTCGATTTGAATATTTCCTTGGAATGATTGAATCACATCAGACATACCTAGTGCTAATGACAGTGAAGCATTGAATTTTTCCCCACCAGAAAGTGTCTTAACATCTCGATTTTGACCCGTATAAGCATCATATACATCTAATCCTAACCCGCTTTGTTTCCCTCTTGCCTCTTGTCTATCACTTCTGATAAGGCGATATTGTCCATTCGAGATTGGGTTCAATCGTTCATTTGCAGCTTGAATAATTTGTTCCAAATATTCGATTTGTAAATATCGCTCAAATGAAATTTTCATTTGATTTTGCCCGCGGAGTATATCATATAAATCGATTATCTTAGAACATTTTTCTTCTAGTTCCATGATTTGTTGACTAATTTTTTTAATATCATTTGCTAATTGCATAGCGTCCATTTGATGTTGTTTTGTTTGATGTAGTTGATCGCTAGCCTCAATTGACTTTTGGCGTAGTTCTTCTAAACGATGCTCTAGCTGTAACTCATCTTTTAGCGTTTTTTCTGCGTAATCATCTGCTCCATCCTTTAATTGTTCCATGATTGCATATTTCTGTTTAACATAATTTGTATAATTTGTTTCAAGCTGCTCTAAATCTTCTGGTTTTAATCGTGCAGATTGATAAGCATTGCCATTTTCAAATCCAGCTGTAAAAACCGCTTCTTTAAATCGATTTTGTGATTGTTGAAGCGTTTCTTCGGCTTCTACTTTACTTTGTTCAGCACTTTTAATCGAAGCTTCTAACGAAACTACTTGTCGATTAGTAGCTTCCACCTGTTGTTGTGCTTGTTCATAGCGTTGTTTTAATTGATCACGATTTAATATGATTGTTTGAATTTTTGTATGAAGCTCTTGAATTGTTGGAATGTTTTCAGGTATTTCTTTTTGAACACTATTATATTTTGCTTGAGCATCATAGTAGTTTTCTAGATGTGTATTCTTTTCAATTTCAATTTGTTGTTGTTTTTGAGTTTGTATTTCTAATTGTTGATCCAATTGTTGTTGTTGATTTTGTAAATTCTCAAGTTCTCTCTTTCTTTGTTTCAATTGATCAATTTCATTTTGAAGTTGTTTATATTGAAGAAGAATTTTCTGACCGTCCTGAGGTTGCATTTCTAATTGAGTCAATTTTTCTTCTAAATGACTTAATTGTTGCGCACTTGCTTGAACTCTACCGTGCAATTCAAAATAATGATTGGTTGCAAATTCAGCTTGTGATTTTAATGTTGAGAGCTGTTCGTCACTTATTGTTTCACCTAGAATTACTTCCACAGAATGATGTTCAAGACTTCCGCAAACGGGACACGGCTTCCCATCAACTAATTGTGCAGCTAAAATACTTGCCTGATTGCTTAGCCATTTCTTTTCTTCAGTACGATATGTGGTTGAGGCTAGATCATATATACGTTTTTTCTCAATCTCTAGTTCTTGTAGTTCGTTTAATGCTATCGCTTGATGCTGCCAATTTTGCCATGCGTCCGTTTTTTCCTTCAATAATGTTAGCTGTTCATTTTTTTCATCAAAATGATCTAATTGTTGAGTTAAATTTTTAATTGCTTCACTATTTTGTAATCTGATCAAATTCAATTGATCAAGTTGTAATTTTAACTCTTTTATCGTTTTCTCATCTTGATCCACAACCACTTGTTGCTGTTTTAATAATTGCGTTGCAGTCGTTAAATCGTTAAATTTCTCTTCTAAGTTTTTCAGTGAAGCTATTTCAATTGTTAATTCTTCAATTTTTGGCTGTTGCAATTTTTCATTTTCAAAAAAGTCTACTGCCTGCTCCCATTTAGCTTTTGCATGGGTATAAGACTGCTGCAAGGATATTAAAGCCTGCTCTTTTTCTTTTTTTATATGAAGACTCTCATAATAACGTTCTTCTAACGGGATAATATGGCTAGCCTTTTTAGCAGCATATATCGTCTGTCTAGTTTCTTCAAAATAAGCTGATTGATTTTCTAATGAAACGAGCTGTGCTTCTTTTTCTTGGTAAGCACGTAAACGTTTATTAAAATCCTTTGTTTCAACGACTAAGTGATGTTGAATCTCTACTTGTGAAGATATTTCTTGATAAAATTTTTCTTTTAATTGTTGTTCTTTTGAGTAAAATACGATTTCTTCATTTAATGCATCTACTAATTGATACATATTGATATGTTCAGAAGACAAAACCTGTTGTAAAGTAGATTCACGTTTTGGTAATGAGGTTTTAACACGATCAATATGTAAGTGCTGAATAGATTTTGCACTATTTAGCCCTTTTTCTGCCTCATCCTTTTTACTTTTTAATCGATCTGCTAAATGGCGATAAGATTCTGTTCTAAATATTTTGCGAAGAATGGCTTCCTTATTTTCAGTTTCTGAAGTCAATAATTTTCGAAATTCACCTTGTGGCAACATGACGATTTGTTTAAATTGTTCTTTTGACAGGCCAATTATTTCTTCAATTTTACGATTGATTTCACCAACTTTTTGAGATTCAACAACCGGTTTTTCGCCTTCTGGTAAAACTTCTACAAGTTCAAATTTATCACCTGTAGCTGATTTGTTTCCCTTTTTTTGGTGAGGAAGCTGACGCAAAATACGATAGGTTCTTCCTTTTATCATGAAAGTCAATTCTGCAGCTGTATGTGTTTCATCACTAGCAAAGTCACTTCGTATCTCTTTAATATCAGCACGATCTTCTCCACTAGCAGAACCATACAGTGCAAAACAAATTCCATCAAAAATAGTTGTTTTCCCTGCACCAGTTAATCCAGAAATAACAAACAATCTATTTTCGCCTAATTCTCTAAAATCAATAGTTTCTGTATCTTTATATGGTCCAAACGCTGTTAGTTTTAGCTCTATCGGTTTCATTAACTCTTCACCTCGACTTCACGGTTTGTTAACAATTCTTCCTGCATAACGTCATGGAAAAGTTCGATTGTTTGATCATCTGCTTCTTTCCCTAAAATTTCTCGATAAAATGATTTAAATAGCGTAAGGTCGTCCATTTTTTGTCTTGATACGACTTCTTGTTGTACATTAGTAAAATCTTTTAACGTGATACGTTCTACATGCATAGCGTTCGGATAGACAGAACGAATTTTCTCCATTGGTGAGATAATGGGTGTTGCATCTAATAGCTTTACAAATATATAATCTTCACTTTTAGGGGATTTTAAGATTTCTTCCATTGTCATCTCTACTGATCTTAGTTCACGTCTGGGTTTTAGTTCCTTTTTTGTTATATTAATTGAACCGTCACCAGCTAAATCTATAATAAGGTAACCTTTTTTATGCGTTTCTTCTGAAATAGAATACTTTAAAGGTGATCCTGAATATCTGATCTTTTCTGAATCTACAAAATGAGCTTGATGTAAATGTCCAAGTGCTGTGTAGTTAAATGGTCCGAACAGTTTTGAATTGATACATTCTGAACCACCGATTGATAAAGGGCGTTCAGCATCTGTTATATTCTCTTCCTCAACACCATTTTTTGTAACAAAAGCATGTCCCACTAGTACATGTCTGGCATTTGGATCTAAGGAAACAACAACATTTTCTAGGATTTTTGCCATAGCATCTTGTTGTGTTCTTACAGTGTCATCATCGAAAATATAACGGACATGTGATGGATCCGTATAAGGAATCAGATGAAAATGTACTTCTCCAAATTCATCTTGCAATACAACCGGCTTTAATTCCTTTGATAAATTACCAATGATATGAAGTCCTTTTGACCCCATAAATCGAGAACCAAAATGAATTCGACCAGGACTATCATGATTTCCAGCAATCGCAACGACTGGTATTCCTCGTTTGATGGCAATTGCAGATAGAATATCATCCAATAACGAAACAGCTTCTGTAGGTGGAACAGAACGGTCATATAAATCTCCTGCTATTACGACAACATCTGGGTTTTCTTTGTCAATATCATCTAAAAATTGCTTTAAAATGTATGCTTGATCCTCAGTCATTGATACGCCTTGTACTAATTTACCTAAATGCCAATCAGCTGTGTGAAAAATTTTCATGTCACCACTCCGTTCCAGTTACTATATATAATGTATTTTATCACAGAATTATTTTAGAGAACAAATGTTCCGCGTTGATATTTTACAAGAAAAAAGGACATCATAAGACGAATTTCGTCTCATATGCCCCTAAATCCTTTAATATTGAAAAATTGTATAAATTAACACAACAGCTATTACAATAGGTACGATAAATACCATCAAAAATCTCCAAGTTTTATAAAAACCTATTGGAAGATTGCTGCCTTGCATAAACTCGTCTTGCGTTAACTTTTTATCCATTTTATGAATGATAAAAATTGCAATTAGTAAGTTTCCTAAGGGTAAGAGAATATTACTCACAAGATAATCTGTTGCATCAAAAATACTTTTTTTGAATATCGTAAAGTCGCTTAATGTACTTGAGGATAAGGCTGCAGGAATTGATGCAATAAAAACTACTACGCCAATCCCCCATGCTATTTTACGTCTTGCATTTGGCCATTTTTCAACAAGTGCTGCAACGATAATTTCGTATAAACTAAATGATGAAGTAAGTGTCGCAAATAAGAATAATAATAAAAAGATTGCGAAGAACATCTCTCCAAATGGCAGTTTGCCAAATACAGCGGGAAGAACCATAAACAATAATGGTGGCCCTTGTTCTGGTTTAAAGCCAAATGCGAAAACTGCTGGGAAAATAGCAAGACCTGCTAACAAAGATACAAATATATTCATAATGACTACAGATCCAGCTGAGTATGGTAAACTCTCATCTTTTTTCAAATAAGAGCTATAAGTAACCATACATGAAAATCCAACTGCTAATGCAAAAAAAGATTGTCCTAATGCATATAGTATGGAGCTAGCCGTAATATTCGAAAAATCAGGTGATAAGAAAAATTTAACACCTTCCATAGCACCGTCAAGAGTTAACGAACGTACGACTAAAATAATAAAGAATATAAATAACAACGGCATCATAACTTTATTTGCTTTTTCAATACCATTTTGAACACCTAAACTTATAACTACCACGTTAAGAACAGTAAATACTAACAATCCTACTATAGTAATCCAAGGCGTCCCTGTGACCATTCCAAATAATTCACTTGGATCTTGACCCGTTTGGATAACATTCCCTACAATAGCTTTTCCTGTATAAATTAAGATCCAGCCACCTACAACACTATAAAACGACAAGAGTAAAAAGCATCCTACGACACCTAACTTACCAATCCATGTCCATTTTGAATTTGGTGCTAAAATCTTATATGCACTAACTGCTTCACGATTTGTTCCACGTCCAATGATAAATTCCGAGATTAACATGGGCAAACCGATTAATAGTGTAAAACAAACAAATAGTAAGAAGAAGGCACCGCCACCACTTTGCCCTGTTACATATGGCAATTTCCAGATGGCACCTAATCCAATCGCTGCTCCCGCGGACGACAAAATAAATCCTAGTTTTGTTGACCACTGATTGTTGTTCTTGTTCAAAAAAATACCTCCAATACTCTGCTCAGCTCGTCTCACCAATTTTACGATTGAAGAGTCTCCTGACGTTCCCTATTTTATCACTAAAATCGACTTTTGAGCTCTATTATTAAATTTTCTAACTTTTCGCACTAAAAAACCCGTTATATTCAAACATAACGGGTAGTTGATTACTATCTATTGTTTTTTGTTTTGAAAATTCTATGCATGAAGCATACTCATTTTAGCTTCTTCTGACCATGGTAATTCATCTAAGAATTGAAGTGTATCTTCATAAACTTTGTCACGTTCCTTACCCAACGTAATGATGTGACCTGAATTTTGGTACCAAATGATTTCTTTGTCATCTGTTTCAACTGTATCATAAATAAAAGGTGCACTTTCTTGGTATAAAGAATCATCCAGTTTGCCCTGCAATACAAGTGTTGGCGCATGTATTTCTTCAATTTCATCTGAAGTATGTTGAATCATTTTTTGCACTTCTTCGATTGCATTTTGTGGTAATTTCTTTAATTCTTCAAGCTCTTTTTCAATTTGTTCTTCATCTTTTCCTTCAAATTGTTTATACGCTTTTGCGTAGTTATATAAGCGTTCGAAAAGACCGTCTTTTGATTTACGTTTAATAGGGGCACACATCGAAACAACACCTTTAACAGGGAACTCTGCACCTACTTTTAAAGTAAAGACACCACCTAAAGATATACCGACAACAGCAATTTCCTCATAACCTAATTCTTTTAAATGATGATAACCTCTTGTCACATCTTCCCACCAGTATTTCGCGCCGTATTTCAAAATTTCTTCGGCACTAAGACCATGACCACGATACATTGGTGCATGACATGTATATCCTTGTTTATTTAAATACTGTCCTAATTTTTTTACATCCTTTGTACTCCCAGTAAAACCATGCAACAATAATACAGCTCGACGATCTCCCTCTAATGTAAATGGTTGGGGTGCCAATAACTTCATATTTTTGAACTCCTTTTTATTTTGAGTGCCTTAATTATTTTTCTCTATTCTTTAAATAATATAACTGTCAACTAAAAACATAGAAAATCTTACATTTTTTCTATTTTGTGCGCTCAATTTTTGTTCACATTTAATATTACATACAGACTAACACCTTTCTTTTATAATGTACACAATATTATCTTATAAAAATTCATGCATTTTTGTTATCATTCTAATGACTTAAACACTGATTTAATAGGATTTCTGAAAATTTACACAATAAATCATTACTTTTTACAAATGTCCAATATTTTGATTGCATTTCACTTAATTTTTTCGATTTTTTTACAAATATTTCATTATTCTTTCTAGACATTACAAAATTTTCAGTTTATTTTTACGCATTAATTATTATTTTAATTTTTAAATAAATTCTTTCTAGACTACAACAGTTATATCTGTTATATAATAGAAATAAGATGAAAATTAGGGGGATAATGATGAAAGTTTCTACAACTAGACTAGAAAAAGAAGATGCCAAAATCATTTATCAAGAAACGGCAGGTTTAGCAATTATCACAATCAGTCGTCCACAAGCGAAAAATGCTCTTACCGGACATATGTGGGATGAACTTCGAATAATTGCCTTACAAGCATTGGATAATCCCAAAAATAAAGTATTGCTTATTAGAGGATATGGACAACAATTTACAGCCGGTTCTGATATTAAAGAATTCAATTCCATTTCTTTAGAGCAATCTGAGGAAGCGTTTGTTCGTATGGAAAAAACGATTTCTACTATTGAACATCTACCAATTCCCACAATTGCTGTTATTAATGGTCCTGCAATGGGTGCTGGATTGGAGCTAGCTCTTGCCTGTGACATTCGAGTTGGATCAGATAAAGCAAAGCTTGGAATTCCAGTAGGAAAGTTAGGGATCACATTAAATAATAAATTTGCTGCACGACTTGTTAATCTAGTTGGCCCAAGCATGACTAAGGATTTAGTTTATACAGGCCGTTTACTCAAAACAGATGAAGCTTATCGTGTTGGCATGTTGAATTATATAACACAAGAAAAGGATTTGGATCGTTATGCAATTCGTCTAGGTAAGCTTGTCGCATCTATGTCACCATCTTCAGTACTAGCAGTTAAAAAATCA
>DATMJF010000638.1:0-2127 GCA_035554455.1 Rummeliibacillus sp. | reverse complement strand
GGACAATTTATTAGCTGAGTAATGTAGATTGACAATCATAAACGGTACACAAAATTAGGACCAAGGACTGGCTCATAAGGTTTTTATACTTATGAAACAGTCCTTTTCATGTTTAGAGTCATTTCTTTTGCTTTGGTGAATCACTCACCATATGAAATTTTTGAAAAATGATTTGATCAAGAACATAAAGACAATTTTTGAAGAGCAAAACTTAAATGTTTAGATCTTTTTTATTTTTAGAGGTAATTTCGATCGAAAAATATATTTAACACAAACATCCGTTCCTGCCATCTTTTTCATGCTAAAGTATGTTTAGGAGGAATATATATGAAAAACAATTTTCGCGCTATACTATTTACCCTTATTAGCATTTTATTGCTAACTGGTTGTACAAATGCATTGGATGAAGGAACTTCAACAGATTCCTCTATTACAAAACCGGTCACATCTTCAACTGATCAAGTGAGTGTACATATGATTGATATTGGTCAAGGGGATTCTATTTTTATCCAAACCCCAAAAGAAAACATAGTTATTGATGGAGGAAATAAAGGTAAAGGTGAAACAGTTATCGAATATTTAAAACAACATGGTGTGAAACAACTGGACGCTGTCATTTCCACACACCCTGATGCTGATCATATTGGTGGATTAGCTGATATAATCGATGCTTTCCCTGTCAAATCTGTATACGCACCAAAGATTACACACACAACAATCGCCTATCGTAATTTTCTGCAAGCTGTAAAAGAACAAGGGTTAAAAATTAAAGTAGCAAAAAATGGTGTCGAAATTCCGGTTAATGAGGAATCACTAGACCTACACTTTATAGGACCAGTCAAAGATTACTCAAAAAGTGATTTAAATGATTGGAGTGGCGTATTATTAATGCAACATGGTGATAAAAAATTCTTATTCACCGGGGATGCAGAAACACCTGCTGAAGAAGATATGCTAAATGCAGGCGTTGTACCAAAAGTAGATGTGCTTAAAGTAAGTCACCATGGTGCAAAAGAAGCTTCAAATTCTGACTTTTTAGCAGTTACAAAACCAACTTATGCAGCAATCAGTGTTGGTGAAGGCAATCGATATCATCATCCAACAGACGAAGCCTTAAATCGTTTAAAAGCAGTGCATGCGAAAATTTATCGTACCGATCAACACGGAAATATTGTCTTTACATCTAATGGCTCAACAATTTCTGTAAAGGTGGAGAAATAATTGCGAAAAGGGATAATTGACCGTTTCGAAGGTGATTTAGTCGTCATCGAAATTGATAACTGCACAATTGACATACCCAAAGAAAAACTACCTAAAGAAGTAAATGTTGGTGACCAAATTATCTTCGATGGGGACCACATTACATTGGATACTGAGGGAACAAAGAAATTAAAAGAAGAGATTGACGCTTTGGCAGATGATCTGTTTGAGGAATAAGAAGTTTACTGGAGTGACACTAAGTTTATATTGCTTTCTAGAGTACACATCTGTTATGATTACAGCACATAGGGAAACCTTGCAAGTAAATATCATATAAACGTAAGAGTGAGAAATCTAATTGATTTCTCGCTTTTTTTGTTGTGATTAAAGGAATTGTGTAAGATGACAAGGATGTTGATGGTCATTTTAAGTTGGTTTTTATGAAATGGTTTTGAGCATTTAAAGTTTTTTCATAATTAAGAGTGTGAATTTTTGATTTTGATTTATCTCCGGTGATTTTGGATCAATTTTGGAAAGTTATAACGTGTTTTTAAGTTGTTTTTGTGTATTTTAATTGCTTGATTTTTATATTTGATTCACTCGCTTACATGTTTGCTTCACTGGCCCTCTTGTTTGCTTGACTCGCCTTCATGTTTGCTCGACTCAACCTCATGTTTGCTCGACTCGCCCTCTAGTTTGCTTGACTCGCCCTCATTTTTAACTCTAATCTTTGCATTAAATAAATTACTCTTTTAAGAATTAATATATATTCCTCATAGGAATTGTATTTGCATTACTTTCGCTTCATTTAAATCAAAAAAGATGTCCAAAAAAAATTGGACATCTTTTTATATGGGTCGGGACAGAATCGAACTGCCGACACTTAGAGCTTCAATCTAATGCTCTACCAACTGAGCTACCGACCCG
>DATMJF010000637.1:0-7917 GCA_035554455.1 Rummeliibacillus sp. | reverse complement strand
GTATTAGGCGCATGTGGCTCTAAAGATTCAAGTAAAGAGGATTCAAATGCCGGTTCAAAAGAAGAAACAATTACAGTGACAAATGATTTTGGTATTCAAAATGAAGATGGCTCATCTGATGCTGTAAAAGACGAAGTAGAAGTACCTAAAAATCCAAAAAAAGTCGTTTCTTTTGATATGGGCTTTCTAGACACACTTGATACACTTGGTGTTAAAGTTGCAGGTGTTCCACAAGATACTATCCCAAAATATCTTGAAAAATACGCAAGTTCAGATTATGAAAATGTAGGTGCCTTAAAAGAACCTGATTTTGAAAAACTTGCAACAATGGCTCCGGATGTTATTTTCATCTCTGGTCGTCAAGCAAGCCTTTATGAAGAGCTAAGTAAAATTGCCCCAACGGTTTATGTAGGTTTAGATACTACACATTACATGGATTCATTTAAAAAGAATACGGAACTAGCTGGTCAAATCTTTGGAAAAGAAGATCAAGTAAAAGATGAATTAGCAAAAGTTGATGATACAATCGCAAAGGTACAAGGTGAAACAAAAGATTTGGATAAAAAAGCTTTAATCATCTTAGGTTCTGAAGGGAAGATCAGTGCTTATGGTCCTGCATCACGTTTCGGAGTGATTCACGATGTATTTGGCTTTAAAGCTGTAGATAAAGGCATTGAAGTTTCGACACATGGACAAAACGTATCTTATGAATATGTTTTAGAAAAGAATCCAGACATCATCTTCGTAGTAGACCGTGATTCGGTTGTTACTGAAGGGGCTTCTGCGAAAAAGGATATTGAAAATGATATCGTAAAGAAAACAAATGCTTATAAAAATGGTAAAATGATTTATCTTAACCCAGAAGTTTGGTACTTATCAGGTGGCGGATTACAGTCTGTGACTGAAATGGCGAAGGAAGTAGAAGCAGCTCTATAAATTTAATAAAACACAAAACACACCTAGCAAATTCCTGCTAGGTGTTTTGTTTGTGTTGAAAAAATGAAATGATATTTATTTGTACTATTTCATAGAATGATAAAAAGGTATTGTAAGAAGAAAAGAATATTTCGGAAGAGGGGGATCTTGATGACGAAATTTTTCTACTTCTTAGCAATTGTCACTGCTATTATCTTTTTTCTTTTCTATATCAGTTTAAATAGTGCTTGGGTAACTAGTTTAGATACAAGTGCTGCAACTCTTTTGAAAGGTAATTCTTTCATTGAATTCTTCCATTACTTTGGAAAAACAAAGTTTATTATGATCGTAGCTGTTCTACTATTAGTTTGGTTATGGATTCGAAACCACAATTATCGAGGTATGATGTTAGCACTTTTAACAATTGCTGGAGGAAATGTATTAAATCATATATTGAAGGAATGGGTTCATAGATCTCGTCCAGTTATTCCACACCAATTAAAGAGTTTTAGTTTTCCTTCTGGTCATGCTATGGTAGGTATACTTTATCTATTTACAATTGCTTATTTAATTACTGAGCATCAGTCATCCACAACAAAGAAAATACTAGTATGGTTATTAGCGATCATTTTAACTGCTTTAGTGGGATTATCTCGAATTGCAGGGAGCCGTCATTTTGCATCAGATGTCATTGCAGGGTGGGCGATTGGCTATACATGGTTCATCTTGAGTGTTATTTGGTACGAACGCCGTGGGAAAACGGTAGAACTATAAAAACGAAAAGTATTAAAAAAGCGCTGATTAATGATCAGCGCTTTTCTTATACTTCTGTTGAAGCATTTTTCGATGTGATCTTATGAATGATAGAAGTTAAAATTACTGCTAGTAAAAGGAATACTAGGATAATGCTAATTACACCGCCCCAACCGAAGTTAGACCAGAATATACCACCAGTCGTACCACCAATACTGGATCCTGCATAGTAGAAGAATAAGTAAAGTGAAGAGGCTTGCGCTTTATCATGAGTTGCTCGTCTTCCGACCCAACCGCTAGCAATTGCATGTCCGCCAAAGAATCCAAAAGTGAAAATGGCAATACCGAGAATCTTAATAAATAGGTTACCTACTAGAGAAAGAGCGGCACCTCCAAACATTAAACCAATTCCGCTTAATAATATTTTATAACGACCATGATGATCGGCCAATCCACCCATCCATGCAGAACTAAACGTACCGACTAAGTAGATTAAGAAGATCCAACCAACAATTGTTTGACTTAAAGAATAGGGAGGTTCTAATAATTGGAATCCGATATAGTTATACATTGTTACAAATGAACCCATTAGTAAGAAACCCATTCCAAAAAGACTAAGCAATGCAGGATCTTTAAGATGCATCAACATAGATTTGAATAAAGACTTAAAGGCTAACTTTTCAGGCTTAAAATTCTTTGATTCAGGTAGTAAGAAATAAAAGGCGATGGCTACAAGTAAACTGATGATACCGATTGTCATCATACCTATTCGCCAATTAAAGAAATCACTAACAGTCCCCATTATAATACGTCCAGCAAGACCGCCAATAGAGTTCCCGCTAATATAAAGTCCCATTGCAGCACCTAGACTGGCAGGTTCAATTTCTTCCCCAAGATAGGCCATTGCGATTGCGGGAAGTCCTGCAAAGACAATTCCTTGAATTACCCGCAAAACGAGTAACATATGATAGCTTGGTACAAAGGCAATCAATAACGTTAAGATTGCCACAGCTATCATGGAAAAGGTCATAATTGGTTTGCGCCCCCATGCTTCAGATAGAGATCCAACGATTAACATACTAATAGCTAAAGAAATAGTTGTTAAAGACAAGGATAGACTAGCAGTAGTCGGTGAAATATGGAAAACCTTTGATAGTGTTGGTAACACTGGTTGGGTCATATATAAATTCGCAAATGTACTAAAAGCACCCGCAAACAATGCTAAGTTTGCTTTACGAAAATCCATTGTTCCTTTTTTGATGTAATCATCCATTGCAAAATATCACTCCATAAAATAATGGCAAATTAGGAAATTGAATTGTCATTTTTTTGTTACGGTTTATTATAGATTCATTTTACTAATAAGTACAATCTATTATTTTTATTGATTTAATTCTATTTAGTTATTAGGGGATGAAGGATGGATTTACAACAATTAAAGTATTTCCAAACTGTAATAAGAATAGAGCACAGTAGACTATTTCTTGAAAAGGGATACTTTCCTTTGTTAAATAATGTTCTATAGAGAGGGAATTGCATACAATGAACAAAACGTTTAAATAAAGAGAGAGGTATGGTGATGGATGGAAGTGTTTTATATGCACTGGGGTTAACTTTATTCGCTGGATTAGCAACAGGTGTTGGAAGCTTAATCGCATTTTTTACTTCGAGGACCAACACGAAGTTTTTATCATTTGCACTAGGGTTTTCAGCAGGTGTTATGATTTATGTTTCACTCGTTGAGATTTTCGTAAAAGCAAAAAGTGCACTTGTAAATGAATTAGGAATGAGACAGGGTTATTTGTTAACAATTATAGGGTTCTTCGCTGGAATGCTGCTAATTGCATTGATTGATAAACTCATTCCGAAGCAAGGAAATCCTCATGAAGTGAAAATGGTAGAAGATTTGCAAAAGGGTCCATCAAATGATGAGTATGCAAAGCTGATGAAAATGGGGATTTTCACAGCATTAGCAATTGGTATTCACAATTTCCCAGAGGGGATTGCGACATTTGTTTCAGCTTTAAATGATCCAAATCTTGGTTTAGCTATTGCAATTGCTGTAGCTATTCATAATATTCCAGAAGGGATAGCTGTATCTGTACCGATTTTCTTTGCAACAGGTAATCGCAAGAAGGCATTTAAGCTATCATTCTTATCTGGTTTAGCAGAACCTGTGGGAGCATTTGTAGCATATCTACTTTTAATGCCATTTTTAAGTGATATTATGTTCGGGATGATTTTCGCTGGAGTTGCTGGAATTATGGTCTTTATATCATTAGATGAATTATTACCAGCTGCACGAAAATATGATGAGGCGCATTCATCTATTTATGGTGTTGTACTAGGGATGATTGTGATGGCTATTAGTTTAGTATTGTTGGCATAAAAAAGGGATTGCATCATTTTGCAATCCTTTTTTCTTTTACGTAAACCCAATAGCGTTCACCACAGGACGTGGCGAACTTAGGCTATTTTCTTTAAATAGGGTGTGTTTCGTTTTTATTTGTTTGAAGCAACTGTAAAGCGTTCGTTTACGTGTTTAGGGTTTTCAATTTCATCTAGTACTGCGATGGCGAAGTCAGCATATGATACGTAGCTTTCACCTTGTTCGTTAACTAATAAGTGATCTTGTCCTTCAATATAATTACCAGTACGTGGACCTTCTGGATCGAAGAATGCTGATGGACTTAAGAATGTCCAAGTAATTGTAGATGCTTGTATATCTGCTAAGTTTTGAGCTTGGTTAGATGCAGTTGCTTTAAACATATCAGGGAAGTCAGGTGTTTCAACGACACGTACAGTTTTTTCAGGATCTACAAATAGACTTCCTGCGCCACCAACTACAAATATTTTTGTATCTTTTGCATCTTTGAAGATATCGATTAGGTGACGACCAGCTTCTACATGAAGTGTTTCTTTTCCTATTGGTGCTCCAAAAGCATTTACCACAACATCGAATGCATTAATATCTGCTGTTGTTAAGTCGAATACATCTTTTTCTAATACAGTTACTGATTGATCTTGTAATTTTGCTCCGTTACGAACAATTGCTGTCACTTCATGACCGCGAGAAACCGCTTCTGATAAAATTTTACTTCCTGCTTTACCTGTTGCGCCGATAATTCCAATTTTCATTATAAATTCCTCCTAAGATGGGTAATCGTTAAATGTAACAAATTTAGTTACAGGTTAGGTGAGAAAATAGACCGTCCCTTATGGAAAGAGATGATCTAAAACGTCTTGTAATGTCTCTTCTTCTAATTTACTTTCCATTGCTTGCTGTACGGAACAGAATACATCATCTAATGTTGATTGTATTTGTTTACCTACTGCACAATTTGGATTTGGATTATCATGAATAGCAAATATATCATCGGGTGCTTGTACAGCACGATAGATATCTAATAATGTTATGTCCCTTGGAGATACCATAAGATTATAACCTGATATTCCCGCATGTGAAGCGATTAAACCTGCTTTTTTCAACTGACTACAAATACGTCGAATAACAACTGGATTTGTATTTACACTACTAGCAATAAAATCAGATGTTAATGTATGTGTATCTTTTGTTGAAGCAATCAATGAAAGTATGTGAATAGCGACAGAGAACCGACTGTTTACCATAGGCTCACCACCTGTTTGTAACTATCATAGTTACAATTGAACAGAATGTCAATAAAAAATAACCGAGCACCATTTATCCCGCATTTTTTAGTGGGGGATGAAGAAAACTCCCACTGATGGAAGTTTCACTTTATTATGGTACTCGGTTCATTAGTTATTCAACATATTCTGAAATTGTTACTTGTACACCTTTTGTATCGACGTGAACAGTTTTAATATCATAGCTAGGGAATAGTGGCTTCATCTTTGTAACAAAGAGATCTACACGATCTTTGGCAATAAGAGAGATAACAGTAGGACCCGCACCACTAATAGCTGTACCATATGCTCCTGCGTCTTTAGCTGTTTGTCGAATCTCATGGTAGTTAGGAATTAAGTTTGCACGGAACGGCTCGTGGAACAAATCATGCTCCATAAATTCACCTGCTCTTTTGTAATCTTTTAATAATAATGCGCCGGTCAACATATTAGCGTTCGCACTCGCATGGACTGCATAAGCTTTATCGTAATTTGCAGGCAACACTTTACGAGCTTCTTCCGTTTTCAATTCTACATTCGGAATAAAAACAGCAAATGCAGCGTCAACATCTTGCATGTTAATTAATTCAAGCTGTCCATTTGGCAATGTAGCACCAATTGTAAGACCACCACAAACAGAAGCAGATGCATTATCTGGATGTCCTTCAATTTTAGAAGCTAAACGGCAACGTTCATCAATCGATAGATTTAATTCGCATATTTGATTCGTAATTTCAATACCTGCTACGATTGCAGAAGCACTACTACCAAGTCCGCGTGCTAAAGGTAATTCACTCCACATAACAACTTTACAAGGAGGCAAACTAACGTTGTAGCGTTCAGCAATTTCAGTTGCTACTTTATAAATTAAATGATCTTCCACTGTGAATTTTTCTGGAAGGTGATTTGAATGATGCTCAAATTCCCATTGGTCGCTAATTGTTACATCTAAATTGAGATATAAACCTAAAGCTAAGCCAATTGAATCGAATCCTGGTCCTAGGTTAGCTGTACTACCAGGGACAGAAATGGACCATTTTTTACTCATACTAATCCCTCAATATATTTTCGAATTTCTTCTTCGTCATTTGGTAGAGATACCATGTCTACTTTAGATGCATTAACAGCTGTATCTGGATCTTTTAATCCATTACCTGTTAATACAGCAACTACACGACTACCTTTTGGGATAGAACCATTTGCAACTGATTGGAAGACTCCTGCAACTGAAGCAGCAGATCCTGGTTCAGCAAAGACGCCTTCTTTGGATGCAATTTGGCGATAAGCATTTAAAATCTCTTCATCTGTAACCGAACCAATTTTACCTTCTGATTCATCACGAGCAGCTTCTGCTAGTTTCCAACTTGCTGGATTGCCAATACGAATAGCAGTTGCAATTGTTTCAGGGTGTGCGATTGGTGCACCTTGAACGATTGCAGCGGCACCTTCAGCTTCGAAGCCAAACATTTTTGGTAATTTTGTTCCTTTTTTCTCATGGTATTCTTTAAAACCTTTCCAGTAAGCGCTAATGTTGCCGGCATTACCGACTGGAATTGCTAGAATATCAGGTGCGTCACCTAACTGATCGCAAACTTCAAATGCGGCCGTCTTTTGCCCTTCTAATCGATATGGGTTTACAGAGTTAACCAATGTAACTGCAGTTGTTTCACTAATATCACGGACAACTTGTAATGCTTCGTCAAAGTTACCGTCGATTTCAATAATTTTCGCACCGTACATGTAAGCTTGAGCAAGTTTACCAGCGGCTACTTTTCCTTTTGGAATAACGATAATTGCTTGTATACCTGCGCGAGCAGCATACGCGGCAGCAGCTGCAGAAGTGTTACCAGTTGAAGCGCAAATGACACATTTACTACCTTCCTCGATTGCCTTTGCTACAGCCATTACCATTCCACGGTCTTTAAAAGAGCCAGTTGGATTTAATCCTTCAAATTTCACATGCAAATCAATTCCTAGCTCTTTTGATAATGTATCTAAATGAATAAGAGGTGTATTACCTTCATGTAATGTTAAAGCAGGTGTTTTGTCTGTTACAGGTAAAAATTCTTTATAGTGATCTAAAAGGCCCTTCCACATATGTAACATTCTCCTTTTTATAAATCTTTTGATGTTCATTCTAAAAATACAATTGTTTTTCTATAAGAGACATTTTACCGTATTTTAGGTCTTGTTTTCAATAGCTTCTATATAAATTTTCGAAACTATTTGAATTTATTTTATATCTTGTCACAAAATATTTTTCTGTGTATAGTTATATTTACAAGTTAGTTTACAAGTGTAAAGACACGTGGAGGTGTGTATTATTATGAGACAAGCAGTAAATGTACAATCGGTTTCACGCAATAAATTACTAGGTGTAGCAGGTATCGGCTGGCTATTCGATGCACTTGATGTTGGGATTCTATCATTTGTTATTGCAGCACTTGCAAAGGATTGGAATTTAACAACTGGGCAGATGGGATGGATAGGTAGTGTTAATTCAATTGGTATGGCAGTAGGTGCCCTTGTATTTGGTATTTTTGCAGACCGTATTGGTCGGAAATCTGTTTTTATTTGGACATTAGTTATTTTTTCATTAGC
>DATMJF010000636.1:0-2947 GCA_035554455.1 Rummeliibacillus sp. | reverse complement strand
AAGCTGGCTTACAACCGAAGTTTTGGGAAACACCCCATTATCATGACACCAGAGTTCAGGAGAAGGTGTTCCGTTCCTTCATAGGTATCCTGTATCAGCCTGATTTATTTTCCCTTCGCTCTCTTAAGGATATAAATGTGTACGATACGACTAATTCTTATGGCCAAAGCAGTCTAGGGTCCATTTATGTGCCTGCACCTTACAGTTATGTTAAGGACGAAAAATCAGTGGACCGGATTTTATCAAAAGCGGCTAATAACAATGGTCTAGCTTCATTATACTTTCACCCATTTCTGGAGTTTCCTTTTTTGGAGGAACAGCTGGGAGTGGATGGAAAACAATTGATAAGGGATGGGTTACCAGTCTTTAAGTATAAGGAAGACGGCACAAGATCGAATCTTCATAAGCTGTTGGATGGTTTCCAAAAAGAGGGATACCGCTGGATGTCACTCCATGATATTGTGCCGTTTACCCCGGCTCATCGTGTGACGGTGCCTCCCGGAACAACAACTCAGCAAATATTATTAGGCGATGTAACAGGACAAGGACATGCGGATGTGATTGTGGTCGAAAAGCATCATGTGCTGGTGATACCTCAATCATATACACTGCCCCGTAATCGTCCGCAGAACGCATCTCAAGTTTGGCTGAAGCATACCTTTGCAGCTGAAGAAGAGATTATCCTTTCTGATTGGAACAGTGATGGAAAGCAGGACTTGATTAGCTACAACAAACAAACAGGGGATCTCCGGATTTTTTTTGCAGGGGAAGGTCAGTTTTTAACTCCTATATTGCTTGGTAAGCTACCTTCGGGGCTTCAATCCATAAAGGGACTCCAATCAGAAAAAGGAAAAGGGATGATTGCCACAAAAAATGGGCATATTAAACTCATTCATTATGTGAACAATAAACTTGTCATAAGTGCGGTAAAATCTCCTATTTCTAAGGATTCGAATTTATACATAGGACGATTTGAAAGCTCTTATCAAAACGACATCCTTTGTGTATCAAGTAAAGACCGTCATGTATCTATTCTCTATTATCAGGGGAATGGCCAATATACGAACTCTAAACCAATAAAAGAGATTAACTTAAACCCAAGTGATCAATTACTTGTAGGCGATCCGAATGGAGATGGGAAAAGCGATTTAATCGTTTATAATTCGGAGACTGGTGTATGGCAAGTTTACGAGAACAAGGGGAATCGTCAGTTTGTTCCGCTAGATAATGACTTTGGTCCATGGGCTCATGGAAGTGGGAGAATCGGATTTGTTGCCGATTTTGATGGCAATGGAAAAACAGATATTGGATCCTACGATCAAACAGGGCAATCATTAGACATCGCTCTGTCTTTTCGAAGAGAGAATCCTTAATATCGAAAGGAAGAACTTATGCATCTATTTTTCATAATAATTGCTGACATATTGCAAGTGATTATTTTTTCCATTACTATTTTTCAATTTATAATCAGTTTAGCTGGTTATAAAAAGGGGAAAGAGGATACAGAAGAGAAGCACTCACCAGAAAAGTCATTTGCCATCCTTGTTGCGGCACATAATGAGGAGAAGGTGATTGCCCCACTCCTAGATAACCTCAACAACTTGGACTACCCTAAAGAATTGTATGAAGTATTCGTCATCTGTGATAACTGTACAGATCGCACCGCACAGATTTCGATTGAACATGGAGTTCATGCAATGGAGAGGTTTGATGATGTTCAAAAGGGAAAAGGATTCGCAGTTGAATGGATGCTAAATCAGCTATGGAAAAGGGAGCGACAGTTCGATGCTGTTGTCATATTTGATGCTGACAATTTAGTTAGCGGAAACTTTTTACATGAAATGAATAACAAGTTACTAAATGGCTATAGAGTGATACAAGGCTACGTAGAAACGAAAAACCCATATGATTCATGGGTTACACTTTCGTATGCGATTAGTTATTGGTTCATGAATAAGATGTGGCAACAGGCTAGGCAAAATTGGGGGATGCCGAACACCTTGGCTGGAACAGGAATGTGCTTCGATTCTGATTTACTCAAGGAGATGGGGTGGAATGCAACATCGCTTACGGAGGATGTAGAATTTACGGCGCGTTGCGTTCTCAAAGGAATCTATCCCACATGGGCTAATGATGCGATTATTTATGATGAAAAACCCATCACATTTAGGAGCTCATTTAGGCAGCGGGTACGTTGGATTAGGGGGCATACTGAATGCGCAATGAGATATATGAAGCCACTTCTAAGCCATGCCGTTAGAACACGTAATTTTTCTGAATTTGATGCGGCTTTGTACTTATTCCAGCCTATCCGGTTCCTGTTCGTTGCAGCGGTGTGGGTCATGACCTATTTGCAATTAGGAACTCCTTTATATACTCACTTTCCCTTTTTAAAAATAGTTCCCGACTGGGCTTGGATTGCGTTAAACATCGCCTTATTTTTGCAATTCCCTTTAGTCATGATGTTGGAGAAACGACCTTTGAAATCTTATTGGGGACTTATCCTATTTCCAGTGTTCCAATTCTCATGGTTCCCGATTACTTTAATAGGAGTATTCACGAGCAAGAATAAAGCTTGGCACCATACAGTCCATACTCGTTCTATTCGATTTGAGGATATGAAGGAATGATGATTAGGGAAAAAGCACAACACTGTGTCAAAATAACAGCGGGAGGGCATGTGTTCTTTAAAATTTGAGAGTTTATTCGCTTTCTTACGCGGTTTATTCGCTCTTTCAACAGATTTATTCGCTTCTTCAAGTGCTTTATTCGCTCTTTTTGTAATTGTATTCGCTCTCTTAGCATTTTAAGTCCTCGAAAAATGTCTTGTAGACATACTTTTGTTAAAATTAGGATATTTATTACCAATTAATGAAACCTTTGATTCATACGAACGTATAAATATTTGAACTTTGATTGTTATACTTGTTAATTGGCTAAAAATCAT
>DATMJF010000635.1:0-2838 GCA_035554455.1 Rummeliibacillus sp. | reverse complement strand
TCCGAGTAAGGACCTTTTTATGAGGTGTATAAATGGACCATTTGGTAAAGAAAAAAGAAACAATTATTAGTGCAGGAATTGATATTGGTACAAGTACTACCAAGTTATTATTTAGTAGATTCTCATTAGCTAATATGGCAGGCACTACGTATGTTCCGAAAATAGAAATTGTAGATACAGAAGTTCTTTATACAAGCCCTATATATAAAACTCCATTAGAAGATTCGAAAACAATTGACGTTGCAAGAATCGAACAAATTATTCGACGGGAATATAAAAAAGCAGGGATTCAGCCATCACAAGTTGCAACTGGCGCTGTTATTATTACTGGCGAAACTGCCACAAAAAACAATTCCCGCGAAATCCTATCCTATGTTTCAAATGAATTAGGGGATTTTTTAGTAGCCACTGCTGGACCAGATTTAGAAGCAATCATTGCAGCGAAAGGTTCTGGGGCGTATGAATATTCAAATAACAATCAAAGAGTTATAGCAAATGTAGATATTGGTGGAGGAACAGCAAATATTGCTGTTTATCGAAACAAAGGATTATTAGGGACGTGCACAATGCACATTGGAGGGAGACTCATAGAGTTTCAGAATGGCATGATCCATGCTATTTCACCGCCAGTTCTACGCTTAATAAAACAACAAGGATGGACATTAAATATTGGAGATCCATCTGATGCGCCTGTTGTTAAAAGAGTAATCGAGTTTATGACGAACGCATTAGCACGAATATTAAAGAATGAAGTACAAAGTATAGATGACGCGTTACTGTTAGGAGCCCCGCCTAATTGGCAAGCAAATATTGATAGTATTGTTTTTTCAGGGGGGATAGCTGAGTGTATGTATGGTCATGAAGAGATAGCACGGAATCGTAGTCATTACAATGATATTGGCTGCGCATTGGCTGATGCATTACTACAGAACAAAGAATTACACAATTTTCAGTGGATAGAACCATTAGAAACTGTTCGTGCAACTGTTTTGGGAGCCAGTACACAGATTACTGAAATAAGTGGTGCAACCATTCAAGTAGATCCAAAGGAATTACCCATAAAAAATTTACCAGTTTATCATTTTGATTTCCAATTAGCATTTGACAGTAGATTAGAAACATTCATGGAAGTTACAGAAAGTGCTTCTATTATTTACGACTCTTCATATGAAGGTCAAAATTATGCACTGTATATATCGAATTTACCATATATGGGGTTTTCAGATATTCAAAAACTTTGTGTAGCTGTTAAGAAAATAATGGAAAGTAGGTCTCAGCCTGAACAACCAATTGTACTAGTTTTGCAAACAGATTATGCGAAGGCAATAGGCCAAACATTACAAACCACTGGTGTGAGTCAAAGTATCATTTGTATCGACCAAGTCCAAGTAGAACACGGTGATTATTTAGATATAGGAAAATCATTGAAATTTGGTGTTGTTCCAGTAGTAGTGAAAACATTAACATTCCACTCAGCATAAAGGTAGGTGTTGAAATTGATATTAAAAGCTATATTGGGTGGGAAGGTATATCAGTTTTCAAGTTTGAGGGAAGTTTTTGCAAAAGCAAATGAAGAAAAATCAGGTGATCGTTTAGCCGGAATTGCAGCGGAAACCACTCAAGAAAGAATTGCTGCGAAAACAGTATTAAGTAATATTTTGTTAAGCGAAATACGAAACAACCCACTTATTCCAATCGAAACAGATGAGGTCTCACGAATTATTGAAGGTGACATTAATGAAAAAATTTACAGTGAGATTCAAAATTGGAGCGTTGCAGATTTAAGAGAATATATTCTCTCGACTAATGTAGGGAATCGACAACTATACAGAATTAGTAAAGGTCTAACATCAGAAATGATTGCAGCGGTTACAAAACTTATGTCAAATTTGGATTTAGTTCATGCTGCAAATAAAATTGAAGTACTTTCCACTTGTAATATTACAATCGGACAAAAAGGAACCATGTCATCAAGATTGCAGCCCAATCACCCTACCGACAATGTGGATGGAGTATTGGCATCTCTAATGGATGGTTTGTCGTACGGAGTTGGCGACGCTGTAATAGGTATTAATCCTGTAGATGATTCTATAGAAAGTGTAAAAAGACTACTCCATGCAACACATGATTTTATTCGAGAATGGGAAATTCCAACGCAAAATTGTGTGTTAGCACATGTAACGACACAGATGAAAGCTATTGAACAAGGAGCCCCAGCAGATTTGGTTTTCCAAAGTATTGCTGGTACCGAAAAGGCAAATCGTTCATTTGGTATTTCTGCAGAGTTAATTTCAGAAGCAAAATATTTAGCTCTGAAAAAAGGAACGGGCTCTGGACCTCAAGTAATGTACTTTGAAACTGGTCAAGGATCGGAGCTTTCAGCAGAAGCACATCATCATATTGATCAATTAACATTAGAATCACGAAATTATGGTTTTGCACGCCATTTTGATCCATTCATCGTCAATACGGTTGTTGGCTTTATCGGACCGGAATATTTATACAACAGTAAGCAAGTAATTAGAGCAGGGTTAGAGGATCATTTTATGGGTAAAATGCATGGCATTCCGATGGGAGTAGACATTTGTTATACCAATCATATAAAAGCAGACCAAAATGATATTGAGGATTTAGGCGTTTTATTATCGGCTGCTGGTGTGAATTTTATCATTGCGGCTCCGATGGGTGATGATTGCATGTTAAATTATCAATCGATGAGCTATCATGATGTCGCTACATTATTAGATACGATGAAAAAAACACCTGCCCCAGAATATTTACAATGGCTCGAAAAAGTAGGGATATATGAAAATGGACGCCTAAGTAAAAAAGCAGGAG
>DATMJF010000634.1:0-2144 GCA_035554455.1 Rummeliibacillus sp. | reverse complement strand
TGCGATTTTTGATGCCAATATTACAACATTACTTGCAGCTGGTGTACTTTTTGTATTTGGTACAAGTTCTGTAAAAGGTTTCGCAACAACATTAATCATTTCTATCTTAGTCAGCTTCTTGACTGCTGTATGGGGTACTCGTGTACTGCTAGGGTTACTAGTTAATAGTGGCTACTTGGATGGAAAAGTTGGATTATTCGGTGTGAATAAATCTCGTGTTCACAAAATTGAAGAAGGAGTGGATACACTTGATTTATCAACTCGCTTCGATCGCTTCGATTTTGTACACAATCGTAAAAAATTCTTTACACTATCAGCTGTCCTAATTATTGCTGGTATGATTGTAGTGGGTATCTTCAAATTGAATCTTGGAATAGACTTCACAAATGGTTCTCGTGTTGAAGTAACATCAAATCATGCATTAACAAAAGAAGATGTAAAAACCTATGTTGATAAAATTGGTTTCTCTTCTGATGATATTGTTATTTCTGGAAATAAAAACGATCGAGCAGTCATCCGATATAAAGAAGACTTTTCAAAAGATGAAATCAAGAAGATAAAAACAGAGTTTAATCAAGAATTTGGTCAAACTCCAACAATAAGCACAGTTTCACCAGAAATAAGTAAAGAACTTGCAAGAAATGCGATTAAAGCGTTATTATATGCGTCTCTTGGTATTATTATCTATGTTGCCTTCCGTTTTGAATGGCGCATGGGTGTTGGTGCAATCGTATCATTAATACATGACGTATTCTTCATGGTGGCGATTTTCAGTCTCTTCCGTATAGAAGTAGATATCACATTCATCGCAGCCGTATTAACAATCGTCGGATATTCAATCAATGATACAATTGTTACATTTGACCGTATCCGTGAAAACTTACATCGCGTTCAGAAAATTAAAGACGCTGATGATTTAGCACATATTGTCAATAAATCATTACGTCAAACTTTAGGACGTTCTGTGAATACAGTAATGACAGTTATTATAGTAGTTGTTGCTTTATTAATCTTTGGTGCAAGCTCAATTTCAACCTTCTCCATTGCATTATTAATTGGTTTAATAACAGGTATGTATTCTTCAATTTACATCGCTGCTCAAATCTGGTACGTATTAAAAGTACGTGAAATGAAGAAAAAAGGCAATGTAGATGTAGGTAAGAAGAAAAAACAATGGGGTTCAGACGAGCCTGTAGTTTAATTTATTCGTTCCATAGCGAAAAAATGAAAATCCACTCTAAAGGTTTATACCATTAGAGTGGATTTTTTTTTTGTAGAAACACTTCCATACATGTGGTGAAAATCAAAAATTCTAAAAAATTTCATATGAAAAAATCTAAAATAGTATCCAACCTATCAAAAATTCATGATAAAATAATAGCGAATAAAGTAACGTTTGGGAGATGGATTTAAAAGGTTATAAGTACTGGTTAATTAGAAATCGCAAGGATTTAATTGATGTGAAAGTGCTAAATTATATAGAAATTGGAGTAATGGATGATGGACTATAAAAAATGGATGACTATACTTATTACTACTTTTATCGCATCTATAACTTTTCCTTTTTTTGCTCATGCCACTAACAATCAATACAATGATGTGATGATTGTCTATAAAAATAATGATGGTAAAGAACAAATCATGGAGCAAGCTGTTGATATCGAACATACATATGAAAATCTTAAAACAATTGAAGGAACTTTCACTAGTGAAAGCTTATCTACTTTAAAAAGTTTACCTGATATTAAAGTGGTTGAAAAAAATCCAGAGGTAGTAGAATCCTTAGATACAACTAGCTCTCAGCTTACCTCTCTTACTCCGAATTGGAATTTGAATTCAATCAATGTACAAAATGCATGGTCTACAGGTCTCACAGGTGAGAATGTAAAAGTTGCAGTTGTTGATACTGGAGTAGCTATAAATAGTGCACTACCAAATGTCCAACGATATTCTTTTGTAGATGATGATCCACGAACTCGGGTTGACGAAAGTACTCCATATGATACGGATGGACACGGTACTTTTGTATCTGGAATTATAGCTGCAGGTATTACGCCAAGTAATCGTTATGGTAATATTGCTGGAATTGCACCAGGTGTATCATTATACAGTCTTAAGGTCTTTCAAGAAGATGGTGCCACAAT
>DATMJF010000633.1:0-3031 GCA_035554455.1 Rummeliibacillus sp. | reverse complement strand
ATTTTAGTGTTACTTACGACGGTTGTTATGGTCGTCGTAGTATCGATCGAAAATAAATTGACATTTGTACAAGATATTAAATTTATGTTTGTAGTAAACTACTTATCTATATCAATGTTAGTCTCATCGTTATCTCTAACTTTGTTGCTAAATACATGTTATTTATATCTTAAAAAATGGCTTGGAAGATTTGCGATGATTGTGGTATTGTTGTTACTATTTTTGATTACATATGGTTTTAACAAAATAACAAATTATGGGCTATATAGTGATTTCTTCTTAAATGGTCCCAAAACAAATGGATGGATTAATAGTTTTATTGATCCAATCATTCAAGTTTTCCAAACAGATTTTTTTATAGAAGACTTATATTTACGTGAAGATATATTAAGTTGGTTCGTCACATTAATCATAATGATCTTTAGTATTAAATGGTGTGAAAAGGTGGTTAAGGAATGACAGTTGATTTTTCGAGAGATAAACCTATTTACACACAGCTTGTTGAAAAAATTTGTGGAGATATTATACGGGGAAATCGTCAATTAGGTGAAAAAATGCCATCTGTACGCGAATATGCAGTCGAAGTGGGAGTAAATGTTAATACGGTTCAACGTGTATATAAGGAGTTGGAGCAGATGAGATTAACTGAAACTAAAAGAGGACAAGGTACGTATATAACAAGTGATGACAGTGAGATTTCAGCTTTACGAGAAGATATGAAAGAAAAAATTGTAGAGCAGTTCTTTCATAACGTAACTGAATTTGGTTTTACCAAACAAGAAATCATAGAACAGCTTCAAAAACATCAAGGGGGTGATTAGTAGTGATTTGTGCACAACACATAGCCTATTGCTATGGGAAAAAGACTGTTTTAGATGATATTACATTTCAACTGCCACCTGGTAAAATCATTGGTTTAGTAGGGGAAAATGGAAGTGGTAAATCAACTTTACTTCGATTATTAGCTGGTGTTAAGACTCCTACAAAAGGTAGTGTTCAAATAGATGGTGCAGTTATTACGCATCAAAGTGCTGAAAATATTGCTTATTTACCTGATATCGATGAGTTTTATCCACATTTAACAGGTGAAGAGATATTTAGTTTTTATGCATCACAATTTGAAGACTTTTCAGCTGTCAAGGCTGAAGAAATTGCAGCATTTTTGCAAGTAGAGACTGATGAAAAAATGAAGAAAATGTCAAAAGGCCAGAGGGGACGTATTAAAATGGCTGCGACACTTGGTCGAAATGTATCCTATTATTTAATGGATGAACCTTTTTCAGGATTGGATCCCATGGTTAGAGAATCTTTGTTAAAAGGACTAATAAAATTTATAGAAGGGAGAGATCAAACAATCTTATTATCAACACACGAACTCCATGATGTTGAGCCTATATTAGATGCGTTACTACTATTAAAAGATGGCAGGGTTCATTCATTTGAAACATTGGAGAATGTTAGAGAAGAGTGGCAACAAGATGCTGTACAGTGGATGAAAAAACAATATAGAAAAGGATGATTTGATGAAACCAATCGTTGAATTAAAGCATTTATCAAAAACAATTAAGGGAAAAGAAATTATCAAAGATTTGAATATTGAACTTTATCCTGGCCAAATCACAGGATTTCTAGGCCCAAATGGAGCTGGTAAAACAACTACCATTCGAATGATGACTGGACTAATGAATCCTACAAAAGGTGAAGTTATTATCGATGGAATATCACTTTCACAAAACTTTGAAAAAGCAATTAGCAAAGTAGGTGTTATTGTAGAAAACCCTGAGATGTATAAATATATGTCAGGATATAAAAACTTACTTCATTTTGCTAGAATGCACGACAATGTTACAAAAGAAAGAATTGCTGAAGTTGTAAGATTAGTCGGACTTGAAAATCGTATAAATGAAAAAGTATCGACTTATTCACTAGGTATGAGACAAAGACTAGGCTTAGCCCAAGCATTATTACATCATCCGAAATTTTTAATTTTAGATGAGCCAACGAATGGGCTAGATCCTGCAGGAATTCGAGAATTTAGGGAACATCTTCGAACAATTGCTAAACAAGAGAACGTCTCAATTTTTGTATCGAGTCACTTACTTGCGGAAATCGAGTTAGTCTGTGATCGTATTGCCGTTATCAAAAGTGGAGAACTAATTGATATTCGCGAAATGGATGTTGAACAACAATCTACATATTATATTGAAGTTGAACAGCCTCTTGATGAAATTCTTAAGGAACAAGATTATAAATATGAAAAACATTCAAAAGGGTATTTGGTAGTAATCGAAAGAAAAGAAGTACCAAAGTTAATTGCAAGTTTAACAAACAAAGGAATTGATATTTATTCTGTACAACAGCATCATGAATCACTTGAAGATCAATTCTTAGAAATGACAGGAGGTGGCCAAATTGCTAAAACTATTGCAAAATGAGTGGATGAAATTATGGCATAAAAAGGGAACTTGGGTGATGCTCATTATTTTAGTCATATCGATTTTTACAATGGCTGGAGTTCATAAATGGGCAAATAACAAGGATATGGAAAATAAAGGCGATTGGAAAACGGTTGAACAACAATCTATTAAACAACAACAATCGATGATTAAAAGTGGAGATCTTTCGAAAAAACAATTACAAAATGCGGAAGATTCAATTCAAATTTCCGAATATCGTTTAAAAAACAATGTACAGCCTGTTGATACGGGAAGTGCTCAATCTTATGTTGAAGATAGTTCTATGCTATTATCACTAATCAGTCTATTTGCGACTATTATCGCTGCAGGTATTGTTTCAAGTGAATTTGCAACAGGGACAATTAAGATGCTTCTTACACGTCCAGTTAATCGTGCAAAAATATTAACTTCAAAACTACTAACAGTCATTATTTTTGCAATATCAATGGCAATACTAACATGGATATTAAACTTAATTGTAGGGGCAGTTTTATATGGTTTCTCCTCAGGTACAAACTTAATTGTTGAAGGTAGTAAAGTAGTCGAATCTTCTTTAATTACTCACTCAATGTATA
>DATMJF010000632.1:0-2974 GCA_035554455.1 Rummeliibacillus sp. | reverse complement strand
GGTCTCCTTCTAGGATCTGGTTGATAAAATGGCATCAATTCACCCCCCATCAGGGTTATACTTCTAATTTAGTATATGTCTGTACTTTTTTATTGATTAGACTTTCGCAGAAGTTGCTGAAAAATAATATACGTATACATTTTTAAAATGGACAACAGATAGAATATGGATATGTATCTGCACAAAATCGCCTTTATAGGTTGCCAAATAAAAAGACCGCTAGATGTGCTAACATCTAGCGATCCATTATAATAGTTGTTCCCCAATTGATTGGCTGATTCTTTTTAATTCACAATATTATGCTCTTCCAAATAACTATACGTAATATCGACAAACAAAAACTCCTGGCAGTTTAAGGCCATTGAATAGGTACGAGTTAGTTCTCCTGTCTGGATATCATTATAGATACTAGATAAATAACCTTTTACGTCATTTCGTAGCTTGATCATATTTAATAGGAAATAAGGACGCCAACTCCAGTTTTTACCGATAGCTTTTCCCTCTATATTCCACTCGCTATTTAGTCTTACGATATTGGGAGAAGTTTGAAAACCTTCGTCGTTACAAATGTATAATCGAAAAGCATAATCCTCTAGTTTTTCGGCTAGTTCTATAAGTCTGTCGACATTTTTGCTTGTAGGATTCGTATTTTTCACCATTGTTGAAATGATTTTTTGAAGCTTATTCATTTCTTCGTACTTTACTTCTAATATCTTTTTCTCTGTTGAGATAAATTGCTGACATTCGCTACGGAAACGTTCCTTTAAGACGTCACGGGCAACAAAATGATTGGATGGTTTTTCTAAATACGTACCTTTAAAATACCTTGCTCCATTTTTCCACGCGTAGTGTAATTCATAGCTCGTTTTAATTTGATCAAACATTAATGTTGCACCCATTTGGACTGCGAGTGTCTGAATGGTTTTAAACATATAATTTTGAGCACCCCATGCATTGTAATCTAGCCCGCTTACTTTCATTTTCAATACAGAGGGTTCAATAAGTAAAATTTGATCGAGCTTACTATCCGGACCAATTTCAGCAACTACCGTTTTTACTCCATACGTTTTAATATAGAGAATTGGATGTCGTAGCTGATTGATATCCCCATCAAATTGATGCATTGGAATAACTAAATTAATATGTGGTAAAAGGCTCTCTTCCACTAAGTCTTTTAAAGCTTCAAAATATGCTTCGCCAAAGTCCATCATCAGTAAATTCGGATTACATGGTATATAAAGATTCGCTTCCTGTAAGGCGTCTGATGCGATTGTAAGCGCCTTTTTAATCATAATTAATTCCACTTCAGCACGAATATCAGCCGGAACTGTTTCGTCATATGTAAATTCAACAATATTGAAATGTTGATCATCTTTCAATATATGACCAATTACTTCGTACGCTACAATCATATGTTCATCCGCACTAAAGATTGGCTCAAATAATATTTCGATTTCTTCTATTCGATCGAGAAGGTCAAGAACGTCCATTAGCTGGTCCTCCATTCTAACTTGCTACTACTATTATATCCTAAAATTTTGAAGCTAGCACTGACACAATGCATTAAAATAATTATTATTTCAATATAAAAACTCTCACCAATTTTATCAAGAATCAGTGAGAGTTTTTCAGAATGCGCTCCAGATGGCGCTTTCCGCGGGCGAGCGTTGAGCCTCCTCGGAAGCACGTACCGTGCTTCACTGCGGGGTCTCACCTGTCTCGCTTTCCCGCAGGAGTCGCCATCTTCCGCTTCATAGACAATGATCTAATAGATATGGCATATAACAATGGCCCATTTAATGTTCGTGTTTATTATCAAATCTTTGAACTATGAAATTGATTCAAACATATAAAATTTTTGTTTATAATACAATTACTATGAATATCAAAGGAGTCTTTTATGGAACTGATTACAAGTAAAGTAATTATTATTTCTTTATTTTTATTGATCATAACAATGATTGAGACATTAGCTTATTCAACGAGGATTTCAGGAGCAAGAGTGAAACTAATTGCAACTGCATTATCTTTGTTTAGTACACTAGTGATTATTTCAAGGTTTTCTACAATGATTCAACAACCGTTAACGGCAAAACTTATTGCAGAGGCTCCTGATACAAACAAATTATTTTTTATAGAGGAACAATACAGGATTTTAATTGGTGTAACATCTATTGGCGTCTTATTTGGAATATTTCTTTTTCCAACTTTCATCAAAATCTTTTCACGAGCTATAATTCAATTATCGAACGAACGAGGTTCAATAATGGCTCTATTTCTTAATCATTTTAACAAAAATGGATTAACAAAGGTGTTTAAGTGTTTTACATTACCAAGATTATCGTATCTAAAAGGAATTACTTTAAAAACAATCCCTAAACGTCTCTTTGTTATTAATGTGATTATTTCAGCTGTATTTACGATTGGTGTACTTTCTTCAATATATGCTTCAATGTTAGTGCCAAGCGATTATTCTCAGGCTGCGTTAATGTCATCTGGTATTATTAATGGTATTGCAACTATTTTATTAACATTGTTTATTGACCCAAAAGCTTCTGTTTTAGCTGATAGAGTAATGAAAAATCAAATTGATTATAAATACTTAAAAAGTTACTCATTGACCATGATTAGTTCGAAATTCTTGGGTACAATATTAGCTCAACTTTTGCTAATTCCAGCTGCATATTATGTTGCTTGGTTTGCCAAATGGATTTAATGATTATTATTGAACAAGCATGTTTTTTGTTTAAAAGAACATTAAATCGAATGAATTTCATAACCATTTTCAGTTTTTTAATACGAACATTTCAACACATTTACTTTTCGCTATTCAGTTTTGTATGTTCCGCTACAGACGGCGCTTTCCACGGGCTTGGCTTCAATCTCCTCGTCACTAGGTTCCTGCGGGGCTTTCAGCTCAAGCTTTTCCCGTAGGAGTCGCCGTCTTTCGCTCCACAATAAACATTAAATTCGT
>DATMJF010000631.1:0-6492 GCA_035554455.1 Rummeliibacillus sp. | reverse complement strand
AGTTGAAATTGTACTGCCTGTACGGGATCAGCACCTGCAATGATTTGACCACTCATCATACCAGGCAATTGTACAAGACCAATCGTTTTTTGACTTTCGATTGTTGGAATCATACTTGCTTTTATCGCATTAATTAGTTGTTTGTGGATTGCTTGTTTTGGGGTACCACCAAGCGACAAAATCAACTCAGTTTCATCTCTATGAGCTTCTAACTCTGCTTGGAATCGATTCAAAAAGAGAATAGCTAACACCATAGAGTTCCCTATTGCCATTCCACTAATCGGAATAATATATTGTGCTGTAGCGGGAACTATATGAAATCCTAGCAAAATCGATTGTACGATGATTTCGACTGTAATCATCGTGATAGCAACTTTCCATGTGATGCCACTAATTTTTTTTCCTTTTTTTCGAGCATTAGCTGTAGCTGCCACAATCATTAATGTAATCATCGTGAATATGTAAAGAATGTTATCCGATTCAAATACAAATTTTAAAATATATCCAACCGCTAGTAACTGAATAATAGAACGAATCGTAGCAATTAGCGTATCTTTTTCTAAACCAAGATGTAAAGTTTTGGACAGTATTAGTGGTATTAAGACAAATAATAATGTTAAAGAAAGAGTGGCATAACTCATTCCATTACCCCCTCTACAAAGCGTTTCACAATTTCTTTTGTTGGATTAGTTAAAAGAGTACTTTCACCTGTTTCAATCACTTGACCGTTTATCATAACCCAGGTGTAGTGACCAATTTTAATAGCTTGCTCTAAATTATGGGTAATCCAAATAATTGTGACTTTGTATTTCTGATTGATTTTGATAATAAGTTCTTCCACTTCTTTAATGGACGTTCGATCTAAAGCAGAAGTAATTTCATCTAACAATAGAATATCTGATTTATTGACCAGCGTTCTTGCAATCGAAACACGTTGGCGTTGGCCACCTGATAAGTCCGAAGCATCCTTATCAAGAAATGATGCATCTAATCCAACATCCTCTAAGAATGAAATGGCCTCCGAACGAGATAATGACAAGCCTTGTAATGTTTTAGGTAAAGATAAATTGGTATAAACGGTACCTTTAATCATTGGTGCAGATTGTAATGCCATTCCAACATGGCGACGTAATGAAACTGGGTTTACAGAGGTAATGGGTTCATTATCAATATAAATTTCACCTGTAGTAGGGGAGATTAATCCGTTACATAGTTTAAGTAAAGTTGTTTTACCAGCTCCAGATGGACCTACAAGTGTTGTGATTTCCCCTGTAGGGAATGAACCTGTAACTTGTTGCAAAATTTTCTGTCCATTCACTTCAAAATCAACGTTATGAAAGTGAATAGCAGGTTGATAAATTGTATTCATAGATAACACTCCTGCGAACAATTTTCTTAATCTTAATGTAACATAATCTGTGAATTTTCTAGAAAAGGTGAATATATTAATATAAGTAACGCCATAAATAGAACGTTGCATATGATTCAAATCCACGCCAGTCTTTTGCATAAACAAGTATTTCTTCTTTTGTGGGTTTGCGATCAGCTTTTGTTATATATTTAATAGCATTATGTAAGCCAACATCTGCTATTGGAAAAGCATCAGGGTATCGTAAACAGCGCATTAATACATAATTTGCAGTCCAGGGACCAATTCCGCGGATAGATGTTAACTGCTGTTCAGCTTTTTTTAAAGAAACCATTTGTTTTAAGGTGTTTTTTGATAATTCCCCAGTAGAGATAAGTTGTGCAGCTAATAAGAGATATTCACATTTTTTAGTTGTTAATTTTAACGGTATTAAATCTTCTATAGATAGGTTGGCAATTGTTGAAGCGTCGGGAAATAGCCAATAATGTCGATTGTTCCACGTGACACAATTCCCATATTTTTCGACAAGATTCTTCTTTAAAGTATGGGCAAAAGACAAATTAATTTGTTGTCCTAAAATTCCCCAACTAATCGCCTCGAACAAATCTGGAATACCAATAGTACGTAAGCCATAATAATCTTGAACGGCTGAACATAGTAAGCTATCTTTTTTAGCCATTTTATAAAAAGGTATAAGATCTGTATCAAGATCAAACCACTCACGGATATAGTGTATGATGGCTTCATAATCTTTTGAACTACAGGGTACTGTAGAATAGAGTATTTGAACATTGAGCAGCTGTTCTTGACAGCTAATTTCCACAAGAGGAAAACTAGGTGAAATTGGAATAACTTTTCGTACAACCTCACCATCAACTTCAAACATACATTCTTTATCATTTCTTTGTAAATAGCACAGATTTTCTTGAAAACTAAACTCTTTTGGTAATGTAATTTTCAGTGGATTACACATAATCTAACTCCTTTCAATGCTGATTGTATATGAGAAAAATTTCGATATGTTGCGATTACATCAAAAAAGTATTATCAAGTAATTTTAGACAGGTATACTACAACTATACAGAATCGATTATGAGGTGTGTAAAATGAAACGGCAATTTGGTACAACACCAACTCAGGAGGAGTGGACAGCACTAGCGACTAATAATAAAAGCTATGATGGGAAATTTATTTATGCAGTCATTTCTACGGGTATTTGCTGCAGACCATCTTGTCAATCACGTAATCCGAAATTTGAAAACGTACGTATTTTTCAAAATATAGAGGAAGCAATCGAAGCTGGGTTTCGAACTTGTAAACGATGTAAGCCAAGTGGTCAACGAATGCCTGACGAAGAATGGGTAATGCAAATAAATGAGTATATCGAACATCATTTTCATGAACATTTAACACTAGATCTATTGGCAGATGCATGTCATGGAAGCCCTTATCATTTGCAAAAAATCTATAAAAAAGTAACAGGTCATGCCCCTCTTGATTATATTCAATATATTCGTGTGAAAGAGGCAAAGGTATTACTTAAAACAACTGAACAAAAAATAGAACAAATTGGACAGGCTGTAGGATTTTCAAATACACCGTACTTTATTACATTATTTAAAAAGATAACCGGTCTAACGCCAAGAAAATATCGGTTTTTTAATGGAGGTATAGAAAAATGAAAAATATATATTGGACCTCATTCAATGAAAAAGAATGGGCAATAATCATCGCAGCTTCTGATGAAGGATTAAGCTATGTTGGTACTTCTATGGATGAGTTAGAAAGTTGGTACCAGAAGCATTATAAGGATGCGGTACTAGTAGAAAACCATGAGGGAATGGTAGAATACAAAAAACAATTTCAGGAATACTTTACAGGGGAAAGATCGACCTTTGACGTACCTTTAGATTTACAAGGAACTGCATTTCAACAACAAGTATGGCAAGCATTACTACAAATTCCATACGGTGTGACGACTAGTTATTCAGAAATTGCGAATATGATCCACAATCCAAAGGCTGTAAGAGCAGTTGGAGGAGCGATTGGTGCAAATCCAATCTTGATTGTCGTCCCATGTCATCGTATTATAGGGAAAAATGGAAAGCTAACAGGATTCAGAAGTGGTATTCCTTTAAAAAAAGTGCTGTTGGGATTAGAAAATGTATCTTATAAAGATTAATTTATAAATCTACTTATTGAGATATGATGAAGAGATAATTTGGTGATTATACAGTTGTCATGACAACGATATAGTTATCAAGACATATTTAAAGTTAAATAGTGTATACTATTTGTTATTAATATGGTAGAAGAGGGGACTAAGTATGAAATCAAAATATCCAGATGATAGCCTAGCGCTACATACAGATTTATATCAAATAAATATGGCGGAAACTTATTGGGCAGATGGAATACATAATCGAAAAGCGGTATTTGAATTATATTTCCGTAAATTACCATTCGGCAACGGTTATGCTATATTTGCTGGCTTAGAAAGAATGCTGGAATATTTACGTGATTTTCACTTCAGTGAATCTGACTTAGAATACCTCCAAGAGGAAGTAGGATACGACAAGGATTTTATTGAATACTTAAGAGAGCTACGTTTTACTGGAAATGTCTACTCGATGATTGAAGGGGAGCTTGTTTTTGGCAATGAACCGATTGTACGTATTGAGGCACCTTTAGTAGAAGCTCAACTAATTGAAACAGCTTTGCTTAATATTGTGAACTACCAAACTTTAATCGCAACAAAAGCGAGTCGAATTAAACAAATCGTCAAAGATGATGTGGTGATGGAGTTTGGTACACGTCGTGCACAAGAGATGGATGCAGCTATTTGGGGAACGAGAGCGGCAATCATTGGTGGTTTTGATTCAACTAGTAATGTTAGAGCAGGGAAACTATTCGATATTCCTGTTGCTGGTACACATGCTCATTCATTGGTACAAGCATACAAAAGTGATTATGAAGCTTTTCATGCCTATGCCCGCCGTCACAAAGACTGTGTTTTCCTAGTTGATACCTACGATACTTTAAAATCCGGTGTACCAACTGCGATTAAAGTAGCAAAAGAATTAGGCGATAAGATTAACTTCCTAGGTATTCGCTTAGATAGTGGAGACATTTCCTTTTTATCAAAAGCTGCTCGTAAAATGTTAGATGAAGCAGGTTTCACGGATGCGAAAATTGTTGCATCAAATGATTTAGATGAATATACAATTTTAAACTTACTCGCGCAAGGTGCAAAGGTTGATCAGTGGGGAATTGGAACAAAATTAATTACAGCATATGATCAACCAGCACTAGGAGCAGTATACAAGCTTGTATCACTTGAAAACGCTAATGGTAAAATGCAAGATCGTATTAAAATTTCTGCAAATGCTGAAAAAGTCACAACACCAGGATTGAAAAAAGTGTATCGCATAATCGATCTTGAAAACGGTAAAGCAGAAGGCGATTATATTACAATGCATGATGAAGATCCTGAATCACAAGAACGTATTAAAATGTTCCACCCTGTTCATACATTTATTTCAAAATTCGTAACCAACTTTGCTGCGAAAAATCTTCACATAAAAGTGATTGAAGATGGCAATATAATTTATAAAAGTCCATCTGTACAAGAAATGAAGTTACACGCAGAAGATAATCTAAACTTACTCTGGGATGAGTATAAACGTTCATTGAACCCAGAAGCCTACCCAGTTGACCTTAGCCAAAAATGTTGGGACAACAAAATGCGAAATATTGAAGATGTAAAGGATATGGTTCGAGACATCGTTGCTGGATCAGGGGGTAATATTTAATGACTTTACAACAACGAATTATTGAAGAATTACATGTACTTCCACAAATTAATGCGAAAGAAGAAATTCGCAAATCAATTGACTTTTTAAAAGCATATGCTAAAAAGAACACTTTTTTAAAGGGATTTGTACTTGGTTTATCAGGTGGTCAAGACTCTACTTTAACAGGCAAACTAACACAACTTGCAGTAGATGAGTTAAATGAAGAAGCTGGAGAAGATAAATATTCATATTGGGCAGTTCGTCTACCTTATGGTATACAAGCTGATGAACAAGATTGCCAAGATGCTATTGAATTTATCAAACCTACAAAAGTATATACGGTTAATATAAAACCTGCAGTAGATGCGGGAGTTCAATCATTAAAAGAAGTAGGTATAGAGCTTTCTGATTTCCTAAAAGGAAACGAAAAAGCGCGTGAACGTATGAAAGTTCAATTTGCGATTGCAGCTCACCACGGTGCTGTCGTACTTGGTACCGATCATGCGGCTGAAGCAATTACAGGTTTCTATACAAAATTTGGCGATGGTGCTGCAGACCTTACACCAATCTTCCGTTTAAACAAACGTCAAGGTAAGGCAATGCTTGCGGAACTAAATTGTCCAAAGCATTTATATGAAAAAACTCCAACTGCAGACTTAGAAGAAGATCGTCCGTCATTACCAGATGAAGTAGCCCTTGGTGTTACGTATGACCAAATCGATGATTATTTAGAAGGTAAAGAAATTGCTGATGATGCTCGTAAAAAAATAGAAGGACATTATTTACGTTCTGAACATAAACGTCATCTACCAATTACAATTTTCGATGACTTCTGGAAATGAAATTTTTGAATGAAGAAATAAGTTGTTTTAAACCGGTGCTCAATTTAGGGCATCGGTTTTTCTTTTACTTATTAAGTCAAGAATTAGTCACATAGATTTTCAACTTCTTTCACAATTAAACGGTAAAGTAGTAAGTAATTGAAAGGGGAGTAAATATATGAAAAAGCAATTATCTATAGTAATTATACTAACTGCATCATTATTAGGAGCTTGTAATCAGAATGATGAAAAAACGACTCACCAGCATAATTCAACAGAACAAACAACTAAAGCAAGTAATACAGTAGATGAACGTTTAAAAGAGCCAACAAAAGATACGCTTTGTGAATTTTGCAATATGAAGGTATTTGATGCAAAACAAGAAATGGGTGCTTTTACTGCTCAAGCAATTAAAAAAGATGGCTCAACTATTTTCTTGGATGATATAGGCTGTATATTAAACCAAGAGCGAAAAGATAAAATGACATACGAAAAATATGTTCGTGAC
>DATMJF010000630.1:0-3555 GCA_035554455.1 Rummeliibacillus sp. | reverse complement strand
TATGGAACACGAATTCAATTAGTAGAAGCTGATCGTATCTCTAGTCCAGATAATCGCGATACAGAAAAAATATTTTCTGGTGTTGAGGTTGGTAAATACGGACAAGTGGAAGCTTATCATATTTCTCAAACGCATCCACTTTCTAAAACATTAGGTGGAGAAAAGAAATGGAACCGTATTGAAAAGTTTGGAAAAAGTTCTGGGCGACTCAATATCTTGCATTTGATGGAAGCTGAGCGGCCAGAACAACGTCGAGGAGTACCAGTTTTAGCACCTGTATTAGAGTCTTTGAAACAATTAGGGCGTTATACAGATGCAGAATTAATGGCATCACTTATTTCTTCAATGTTTACGGTATTTATTAAAAGTGACAGTGCTGAAGGTGACATGATAGGTGCTGCAATTAGTGAAGATGAACAAGTAGATGCAAATGATGAAACGAGTTATGAACTTGGTGCCGGTTCAATTATAGGGTTAGCTGAAGGTGAATCTGTAGAAGTCGCAAATCCTGGGCGAACTAACACATCATTTGATCCATTTGTTACAGCAATTTGTAGACAGATTGGAACAGCATTAGAAGTACCATATGAATTGTTAATGAAGCATTTTACCTCTAGTTACAGTGCTTCACGAGCTGCCTTATTAGAAGCATGGAAAATGTTTAATTCTAGCAGAGAATTTTTATCAAGTCGTTTTTGTCAGCCTATATATGAGGAATGGCTTTCAGAAGCTGTAATGCTTGGACGTATAAACGCTCCAGGCTTTTTTGATGACCATATGGTTCGTAGAGCTTATTGCAAAGCAGAATGGTATGGACCATCACAAGGATTATTAAATCCTCTAAATGAAGTAAATGCAGCTATTAAACGAGTAGAAAACGGATTTTCTACTCGATCAAAAGAAACTGCAGAGCTTACAGGTGGCGATTTTTGGGCAAATGTGCCTCAGAGAATCGCTGAAGAAAATGCAATGCTCGAAGGAGGTATCAGTGTAAATGCCCAAAAACAAACCATTCTGGAAAATCCAAAACATAACAAATAATGCAACAGAAAAAAAAGCACAGTTGCTATTGTATGGAGAAATTGTTTCGGCAGATTATTGGTGGTTAGATAATTCTGTATCCCCTGATAGTCTAATTCGCCAACTTGAAAATTTAAATGATGTTACAGAGTTAGAAGTAAGGATTAATTCTACAGGTGGAGATGTCTTTGCAGCAAGTGCTATCTATAACTTACTAAAAGACTTTAATGCTCACGTCACAGTATATATTGATGGTCTAGCTGCGAGTGCAGCAACATTAATTGCTATGGCTGGAGATGTAATTAAAATGCCTGTTAATTCATTATTCATGATTCATAATCCATCTACCTATGCTGGTGGTGAAGCTGGTGACCTTACAAAAGCAGCTGAATTACTTCAGAAAGTAAAAGATGTAATTATTGCTACTTACATGAAAAAAAGTCATTTGAGCGAATCTGAGATATCAACTTTGATGGATGAAACAACATGGATGAGCGCTCATGAAGCAAAAGATTATGGATTTATTGATGAAATAGCTGGAGATGTAATTGAAGAAGAACCATTCTTTGAAAACAACGGCTCTGTATTAGTCTTAAATTCTGTAAAACATGACTTGAAATCGTTTAAAAATGCACAACAAAAAATTTGTGCAAGTCTTAAACAACCTAATCTACAAGTAAAAACAATAAAAAATATATCACAAGGGGGCAACAAAAAAATGAGTCCAGAAGAAATTAAAAATCAGTATCCAGAATCTTATAAAGCAATTCAAGATGCAGCAATTGATGGTGAGCGATCTCGTATTAAAGCAATTGAAGATATTGCTACTCCTGGTATGGAAAACATTATTGATGAAGCTAAATTTGAAAGTGGTGTAACTGCAGAGCAAGTAGCCATGAATATTTTAAAAGCTCAAAAAGAAACTCAAGCAAAACGATTATCTAATGTTAAAGATGATGCTAGTAAAATTAGTGATATTACACCTTCAAATATTACAAACGCGTCAAAAGAAGATTATGAAGAGTTATTAAATAAAGTAGTTACTAATCTAGGAGGGGCTAAATAATGACTGTTTATGTACCAGAAAATTTAATTGTTGGATCTACTGATATCGTAACTTCTCCAGAAACTGTTGCATTATCACAGACATTAGTACTTGGCCAAGTAGTAGCTAAAGATAATTCAGGTGATATTATTGCATCTGCAACGCCAGCTGATGTTTATGGTATTATTGCTGATCCAGTTATTACTGATGCATCTAAAAAAGGTAATACTGTTGTTTATTTACACGCAGAATTCAACCAAAAGAAAATTGTCTTACCTGCAGAAGCTGATGCTAAAGCATATGCAACTGCATTACGCAAAATCGGTATTTATCTTAAAAGTGTAGAAGGGAATGGTGTAACTTATGCCTAATCAAATCGATATGTTTGAAACTCGTGCAATGATGCAGCTTGTTTCACGCTTACCAAAACCAACAACTTTTTTACGTGATACATTCTTTAAAAATCCAGAAACATTCACAACAAAACATGTAGATGCAGATTTTGTTAAGTCGGGCCGAAAATTAGCGCCATTTGTTCATGAAAAAATTGGCGGAAAAATCGTTGAAAACACTGGTTTCCAGACTAATACATTTACTCCTGCATTGATAGCTCCATCAAAAGTAACTACAGCTGCAGATATCGCTTCACGTTCAGCTGGAGAAAGTGTTTATGCATCTAAAACACCTGCAGAACGCGCATTAGAAAAACTTGCTAAGGATTATATTGAATTAGAAGACATGGTAACTCGTCGAGAAGAATACATGTGTTCACAAGCTTTATTTGGCGGGAAAATTGATATCGTAGGTGATGGAATTAATCGTGTAATTGATTTCAACTTTACGAACGAAAAAGTACTGTCTGGCACAGATTTATGGAGTAATGATGCATCAGATCCATTAAAAGATTTAAAAGAAGCTGTTCGTGAAGTGCAAAAACGTGGTTCTGTGAATCCTGATGTTGTCATTATGAGTTCGGATGTCGCTGATGCACTAATTAATCATCCAAAAGTACAAAAATTACTTGATATTCGCAATATGAACATTGGTGTAATTGAGCCTAAAATTGTTGCTCCTGGCGCAACATATCTTGGTCGTCTACCTGGTTTAAATCTTGATATGTATGAATATAACGAATACTACTTAGATGATTTCACAGATCCAGCTAATCCAGTAATTAAATCACTTGTACCAGAAGGAACATTAATGGTGGCAGCAACTTCTGTTAATAACACACTTGCATATGGTGCTGTAACTATCATGGGTGACAATGGATTTGAAACAATTGAATCAAGTCGTGTACCTGAATCATGGATTGAGCGTCGTCCAGCACGTCAATTTGTGCAATTAAATTCTAAACCACTTCCAATTCCACGTGAAGTTGATTCTTGGTACACATTAACTGTTCTATAGGAGGGCGAAAGTAAATGACAATTGAATTATTAAAAAAACTGCGTCACGACAAGAAAGAACATGTTGCTGGCGCAGTTTTA
>DATMJF010000629.1:0-2868 GCA_035554455.1 Rummeliibacillus sp. | reverse complement strand
GCTGTTGAATCCATTACTTGCAATCCTTGTTGAATTACTTCTAAGTATGTTAGATTATCATATTTTACTGCATCTGCATTTGTTTTTGGATCTGCAGAGTATACGCCATCTACGTTGTTTTTAGCCATTAAAATGACATCTGCATTAATTTCAGCTGCACGCAACGCTGCTGTTGTGTCTGTAGAGAAGTAAGGGTTACCTGTGCCCGCTGCAAAAATAACAACACGTTTTTTTTCTAAGTGACGAACCGCTTTTCTGCGGATATACGGTTCTGCTACTTGCGTCATAACAATTGATGACTGCACGCGTGTTGGAACGCTAAGATTTTCAAGTGAGTCTTGAAGTGCTAATGCGTTCATAACAGTTGCTAACATACCCATGTAATCGGCATTTGCACGTTCCATGCCCATTTCAGCACCAATTTTCCCTCTCCAAATGTTTCCGCCACCGACTACTAGGGCAACTTCTACCCCTAGATCAACAACTTCTTTTACTTGTTCCGCTACTGATTTAACAATTTTAGGTGATAAGCCAAAGCCTTCTTCTCCAGCAAGGGCTTCTCCACTAAGTTTAATGACTACTCTTTTGTACTGTGGCATACTCATTGGAACCTCCATCATGCTTTTTTCTTGAAAAAGAGGGAACACGATAAGCTGTGCTCCCTACTTTTTTTACATTAATATTTAATAAATCGTTATTAATTACCTTTAACTTGGTTCATTACTTCTTCAGCGAAGTTATCTTCACGTTTTTCGATACCTTCACCAACTTCATAACGTACGAATGAAGTTAATGTACCGCCAGCAGCTTTTACAAAGTCGCCAACTTTTTGATCTGGGTTTTTAACGAATGCTTGGTCAAGAACACAGATTTCTTCGAAGTATTTACGTAAACGACCGTCAACCATTTTAGCAACGATGTTTTCAGGTTTACCTTCGTTAAGAGCTTGTTCAGTTAATACTTTGCGTTCGTGAGCAATTTCTTCTTCAGAAACTTGGTCATGAGCAATGTATTTAGGGTTTAATGCAGCAATGTGCATTGCAACGTCTTTTGCTGCATCTGCATCAGTTGTACCTTCAACTACTGCTAATACACCAATGCGTCCACCCATGTGTAGGTAAGCACCGAATGCATCTGCATCAGTTTTAGTAGCTACAGTGAAACGACGAAGAGTGATTTTTTCACCGATTGTAGCGATTGCTGAAGAAATATGGTCAACAACTTTTGCACCGTTTTCCATAGTTGTTTCTAAAGCTTCTACTACAGTAGCTGGTTTAGCAGCTAATAAGTGATCAGCTAATTCTTTAACTAAAGTTTTGAAACCTTCGTTTTTCGCAACGAAGTCAGTTTCAGCATTAACTTCTAAAAGTACAGCTTCATTACCTTTTACTTCGATATAAGTTGTACCTTCTGCAGCTACGCGGTCTGCTTTTTTAGCAGCTGAAGATAATCCTTTTTCACGTAGGAAGTCGATTGCTGCTTCCATATCTCCATCAACTTGTACTAATGCTTTTTTACAATCCATCATACCAGCACCAGTTTTTTCACGTAATTCTTTAACCATTTTTGCAGTTACTGCCATTGATAGTTCCTCCTTATAAGTTCATATGAAATTATTATCATTCTCAAAAAAAGGTGATAAGAGGGTTTAGCCGCTTATCACCTGTTTTCTAATCAGAAATTACTCAGCTGCAACCTCTTCAGCTGGAACTGCTTCTTCTTCACCTTGTTTAGATTCGATTAAAGCATCAGCCATTTTTGCAGTAATTAATTTAACTGCGCGGATTGCGTCATCATTTGAAGGAATAACGTAATCGATTTCGTCAGGATCACAGTTAGTATCAACCATAGCTACTAATGGAATGTTTAATTTGCGAGCTTCAGCTACAGCAATACGTTCTTTGCGTGGGTCTACTACGAACATTACGTCTGGTAGATCATGCATATCACGGATACCGCCTAAGAATTTAACAAGACGTTCGTGTTGTTTTTTAAGTTGAACAACTTCTTTTTTAGGTAGAACTTCAAAAGTTCCGTCTTCTTCCATTTTTTCGATATCTTTCATACGTTTAACACGTTTTTGAATAGTACCGAAGTTTGTAAGAGTACCACCTAACCAACGTTGGTTGATGTAGTAGTTACCTGAACGTTCAGCTTCATCTTTAATAGCTTCTTGAGCTTGTTTTTTAGTACCAACGAAAAGAACTTTACCACCATCTTGGCCAACTTGGCGCATGAAGTCGTAAGCTTCTTCTAATTTTTTAACTGTTTTTTGTAAATCGATAATGTAGATACCGTTACGTTCAACAAAAATGAATTTTTTCATTTTTGGGTTCCAACGGCGAGTTTGGTGACCGAAATGTACACCAGCTTCTAGTAATTGTTTCATTGAAATTACTGACATGTGTATTTCCTCCTGAAATGGTTTTTTTGTCCTCCGCATTCATCATCTGTAGGAGCAACTCATAAATGAGCACCTTCTCCATGCATCAGAATACGTGTGTAATGTAACACCAATTGATAATATATCACACCGTCTTGTCCTCTGCAACCTTTTTAGTGTTGGAATTTCAGTAATAATTCAATTTCTGTTTTTCCTTTTTGCAGCATTCTTGCAATTTCATCAATAGTCTTTCCACTTTGATACAATTTTTGGATTTGTTCCTCCATTGTTAATTTCTTTTCTGGATGAACAACTTGATCCATTTCGTCCTTAAAGGATGTCTTTTGTACGGTTGTAGAAGATGCCGAAGTAGAATTATTTTGATATGCCTTTGCTACGACATGTCTCGGCATATTAAAAGTTGATACAACCTCTTCTTTTTCAGAAGATAGTACGCTTTCTATTTTTTCATTCTTTTCTATAGT
>DATMJF010000628.1:0-8335 GCA_035554455.1 Rummeliibacillus sp. | reverse complement strand
TACGAACATTTCAGGATATCCATTTTTGTTTATTGTGAAGCTTTCGACCGCGGGTCCTCGAAAATGCATTCGTATTTACTTCGTTGATGTTAATTCAATAAGCTCATTCATAGTCCTATGGGAAAAGCTTGAGCTAAAAATCCCGCAGGAACGTAGTAAGGCACTGAAAAAGTAAAAATAGATGAAAATTTATAATGAAAATTTTGTATAGCTATCTTTGTTGATGTGGAATTAGCGAAGACTCCTGCGGGAAAGCGAGACAGGTGAGACCCCGCAGTGCGATTAAGGAACGGAGTCTAAGAACGCCACGTCCTGTGGCAACGACTCCGTGACCAACATCCTGTTGCCCCGAGGAGGCTCAACGCTCGCCCGCGGAAAGCGAAGCTAATTCCACATCATGCTAAAAACAGATTAATACTATTAATATTTGTTTTTAAACCCTTTTTCAGTACCAAAAATGTAGTGACGAGGTGATTGAAGCCAAGCCTGTGGAAAGCGCCGTCTGTAGCGGAAGATGCAAATCTAAATATTAAAAAGTACATAACTTCGAAAGATCGTACTTATAAACAAAAAATAGATTTATAAAATTGATCAAGTAGTTGACATTCCGTCACTTGAGTAGTAAAGTGATATCAAGAACAAAGAAAGGAGGACAACAAATTGAAAAAGAATACACTTGAATCACTTACTTGGATGCGTATGACTCGCTTCGTAACAGAGAGTAATCATTTATCAAATGAGTTTTTAAAACGCTTTGATTTAACAGTAGCGCAGTTTGATGTACTGATTCAAATTCAAACCTATCAGCCGATTACACAATCCGAACTTGCAGAGAAAGTAACGGTTACACAAGGTGGAATTTCACGAATGTTAGCTCGACTTGAGAAGGACGGTTTGATTGAGCGTAAACAGGAATGGAAGATTAAAAAGATTTCATTGACTGAAAAAGGTGAAGACATATTAAAAGTTGCAACGCCAAAGCAAGTGGCATTCCAGTCCTCCTTCTTCAATGAAGCATTAACAGAGGAAGAGCTAAAGCTATTATATGAACTAACAACAAAGTTACAAAAGCACACACATGAAAAAAATTTACAACCAGAGTAAATTTTTTTAAGGTATCACTTGATTAATCAATTGAAAAAGGAGCGATTTATATGAAAGGGCATCACCATATTTCAATGCTTACAAAAAACGGAAAGAAAAATAATCATTTTTATCAAAATATTCTAGGATTACGACGAGTGAAAAAAACAGTAAACCAAGATGATCCATCGATGTATCATCTATTTTACGGTGACGAAGTAGGAAGTCCTGGACTAGATATTACATTTTTTGAAATGCCAATTGCAGGAAGTACGAAACGAGGCACAAATGCGATTACACAAATCGGTTTATTAGTACCAAGCTATGAAAGTTTACAATATTGGAAAAAACGCTTTGAAGACCTAGATGTAAAACACGGTGATATTACAACATATATGGGGCAGGATGCATTGTTCTTTGAAGATCACGAGGATTTGCGAATGGTACTTTTAAATAATAATGGTGCTAGAATTCCGACAACATGGCAGCCTGTTACCTCATCAGAAGTACCAGAGGAGCATCAAATTTTCGCTTTAGGCACAATTGACATTACTGTTCGTTATTTAAATAAAACAGTGAATTTGTTGAAAGATTTATTTGGCTTCTCGGTTGTTGAAAATGAAGTAGATTTTGTTCGTCTTCAGTCAGTTAAAGGTGAGCGTACTGGTGAAATTGTCGTGAAAGAGCTTGAAGCATCTAGTGAAAAACCAGGTCGTGGAAGTATTCATCATTTAGCACTTCGAGTTGAAAATCAAGAGGAACTTGAAATGTGGAACAATAAATTAATCGAATATGGGCTTCATACATCAGGAATTATTGACCGTTTCTACTTCCAAAGTTTATATGTACGTGACAGAAATGGAATATTATTTGAATTGGCAACAGATGGACCAGGATTTACTGCAGATTCAACAGTAGAAGAACTAGGACAAAAATTAGATTTACCGCCATTTTTAGAAGACGAACGCGAACTCATCGAAGCAAAACTAGAACCGCTTGATTAAAAGGAGTGAGTAATATGATGGAACAATATCGTATCGATCCTTCAAAAGGAATGGAATTTGGTTTATATACATTAGGGGATCATGTGATGAATCCCTTAAACGGTGAAAATATTAGTGCAGAACAACGTATTCAAGAAATCATTGAAGCTAGCAAATTAGCAGACCAAGCAGGTATCGATGTATTTGCAGTTGGAGAAAGTCATCAGAGATATTTTGCTTCACAAGGTCATACTGTCATTTTAGGGGCAATTGCTCAAGCAACAAAAAATATTAAAATTGCTAGTTCTGCTTCTGTCATAAGTGTAGCAGACCCAGTTCGCACATATGAAGATTTTTCAACAATTGATTTGATTTCACATGGTCGAGCTGAAATTGTTGCAGGTCGTGGTTCTCGTGTTGGAGCATATGACTTACTTGGCTACGATTTAAATAACTATGAAGAATTATTTGAAGAAAAACTGGATTTGCTAATACAATTAAACAAAGATCGCCATATTACGTGGGAAGGCAAATTTCGTCCTTCACTACAAAATGCAGAAATACTGCCTCAACCAAAAACAGGGTCACTTCCGATTTGGAGAGCAGTAGGGGGGCCACCAGGAAGTGCTATCAAAGCAGGGTATGCCGGTATTCCAATGATGTTAACGACTTTGGGTGGTCCAGCAGAGACATTTAAGGTTTCAGTTGATGCTTATCGAGAAGCAGCTGAACGTAGTGGATATGACCCAACTGAATTGCCAATTGCAACGGCATCATTATTTTATACAGCTGAGAATTCACAAGACGCTGTAGAAGAAATGTATCCGCATTTAAATGCAGGAATGCGATTTATTCGTGGAACGGGCTATCCGAAATGGCAAGTGGAAGAAGGACCGGATCGTCACCAAGCATTGATGGTAGGTAGTCCTCAACAAATTATTGAAAAAATGCTATATCAGTATGAACTATATGGTCACCAACGTTTTATGGCAGAAATTGATTTCGGAGGCGTACCGTTCGATAAAATTATGAAGAATATAGAATTAATCGCTACAGAGATCATGCCTGCTATTAAAAAGTATACTAAATCATAGCCTCAGGGATATTAATAGTAGGAAGTTCAAAAATAAATGAGCAAATAAAGACCTGTCAACAATATGAAAATGTTGACAGGTCTTTTAATTAGAAATAAAAAAATAAATATTACTCCAGAATATTTATTGTGCTAATTATGTTTTAGCTTGCGACAAGTTCCCTCTAGCATTTAAAGAACCAATTGCCGATTAAAGATTGGCAACTGGTTAATAGATTGGATTGGTTTCTTCAATTGTCGAATTCACGAGTAATATCTGCACGAGATTTTCCATTTTAATAAAGCTTTACTAATTGCAGTTTAAATTCGGGTGTAAAAGTTCGACATTGACGTGTCATAATAGCACGCTCCTTTTTTTAATAGTCTAAGTTTACAACCCCATATTTTATCTGTACAACTTAGTGTAGTCTAGCCTAATATTCCTGAAATGACTAGTCCCAAACCATCTATATCCCACCCTCAAAAAGATAATCGATAGCAAAATTACATCCATAATAGTAGAATTTTATTCTAAAGATTATCTTTTCATTCTTAAATTACATGGGAATTGTCTGGATTTTTGACACCTACATCAAACTTTGAAACAGTTTTTTCAAGATCTTCCGCCATTTTATTAAGCCTTAAAACGGCATGAAGGATATCTTGATTGTAGTTTTCTTGTTCAATTGTTCGGTCTACCACACTTTCTGTTGCCTTTGTGGCCTTATTTGCAAGCATCGTCGTTTCCATTACGCCTGCTGTGATTTCCTCCGAGAATGCTGACATTTCTTCTGAAGTTACAGAAACTTGTTTTGTATGAGATACTACGCCTTGAATAGAGTGGAGAATACTTTCAAATGATTTTCCAGCTTCTTCAACAGCTTGTATACCGTCTTCGACATTTTCTGTTACAACATTCATTGTTTGTACTGTTAAACTCGTATCCACATTTATTTTAGAAATCAAATCCGATATGCTATTTGCTGATTTTTCCGATTGCTCAGCTAGCTTTCTTACTTCTTCAGCTACTACAGCAAAGCCCTTTCCGGATTCACCAGCTCTCGCCGCTTCAATCGCAGCATTTAATGCAAGTAGATTCGTTTGTGAAGCAATGTCACGAATGATATTTATAATAAGTGAAACTTCGTTTGATTGATTCTCGAGTTTTTTAATTGCATTTGCCGATAATTGAACAGATTGATGAATAACATTCATTTGATGAATCACTTTTTCAATGCTATTATTTCCGAGCTCTACATTTTGTAAGCTAATCGATGATAATTGAGATACATTTGAAGAAGCTTCAGCAATTTGTTGAATGCCCTCTGACATTTGCTCTAATGTAACAGAGCTTTCCTCCGAGCTTTTATACTGTGCATGCGCTCCTGCCGATACTTCCTGAACGGACGAAGAAATGTGGCTAATTGCTTCAATTGCCTTCTCGCTACTTTTAGCCACTGAATTGGTCGTGTCAATTAACTGTTTGGACCCAACGTTGATGCCAAGAATGATATTTTGTAAATCTAATACCATCTGTTGAAATGCTTGTGTTAAAAGTCCAATTTCATCTTTTCGACCTGTTTCTATCACGACAGTTAAATCACCATTACCAACTTTTCTCACTTGTGATGTTAATTTTCGTATAGGTTTAGTTAAATAATCTGTGAAGAAATAAACAATGCAGATTCCTACTATTAAGACAATCAGTGTAATAGTAATAATTTTCATTTGATTGGCATCCATGGCTTTATAAACAGCTGTGGCATCCAAATCTGCCCCCAATAATCCAATCACTTCTCCAGCCTTATTTTTTATCGGAGCATAAATAGCTAGTACAGCACCATATTGTGCATCATTTGATAACTGAAATTGTACTTTCCCTGTTTCAAATACTTGTTTCATTTTAGGATAGGATTCTGGTGATTCCTCTTGAACACCAATCGTTGATTCCTCACTTGGCGTACTATCTACCATATAGTAGTATTCGTAGTCTTCACCCTTTTTCACACGAGACATCGTATACAAACTAGATACCTTATAAAACTCTTTAACAGAGCCTAGTTCTTTTTGTAATTCTTGATAATACCCTTCCTTTTTAGCACCAATTTCTAAATTTTGATAACTTTTATCATCTATCTTAGAGATTGCATGATCAATCAAAGCTAAGTTTTGTTGACCAACAGTCTCTTTCACTAGATTTAACGATGAACGATAAACAAAAAAGCTAATCAGAAAACATGAAATAACAAGTAAAATTGAAAAAACCATTAACATTTTAATCTTTAAGCTACTTCTCATCGATGAACTCCCTTTGATTATTTTAATATTCCATTTCCTACTTTGGACATATCCCTAAATTTAAGAATATCAGGAGTTATAAATTTTGCAATATTTTCCTGAGTATAAAGTTGGTATTTTCAAAATATTATTTTACTTGTTCATTTATAACAGTCTTTCGTTTGTCTAATAGATATAAGACATACATAGAAAGGATGAATAACCATAATCCATTTAATAAAAAAAGCTCAAAAAGGGGATAACCCGTTATGGGGGATACAAAACTACTATTCAGCAGCCACTCGAATTACAATTAATCTTAATGAGTTAAACTCTTATCTACGAAAAACAATGTAAAATCGCCTAAAGAATCTTAGAACAGGTGCAAATTTTCATGATATGACAATGACCCTACATAAAAGGTATAAATTAAAAGAAGTTTTCTCATGCTAAAGAAAATGAGAATCTATATCTCATCAACATGTCGCCCGCGGAAAGCGCCATCTGGAGCGGCATACTAAGTAAATACTAGAAAAGAAATATTATCCGAATTATTGAATTTTTTATTTAGAAAATATTCGTATTTTTTAACTAGAAAAGCACTTATGAAATTGACTCATATAAGTAAGCAAAAAAATATAAAGTAAATGTGAGGTAGTCTATGGGCTTTTTCAGAAAGAAAAGTAATTCTAAAATGCATTCCAATTCTATTTCAACTAGCCCAATGATGATGACAAGTTCAACAAACGAATTTAAAACAAATCTTCAAGAAAATATTCAAATAATAAAAGATTCCCTTGGAAAAAGCTCAGATATTATCATTCGAGAAATTCGAATTGGAAAAGAACAAACTATTAAAGCCGGTATTATCTATACAGATGGATTAACCGATACAACCTCATTACAAAATTTCATTTTAGAAACGCTCATGCTAGATATCAAAGGGACCGAATTACAGAAAAAGCTGTCTCTTGATCAAAATCTTATTAGCGTATTAAAAGATTCTGCCATGACAGTAGGAGAAATTCAAGAACTAACTAATTTTGAAGTACTTTTTACTGGACTTTTATCTGGGGATACGATTATTTTAATCGATGGATATGCACAAGGTTTAATCATTTCCAATAGGCATTGGGTTGAGCGTGGAGTAACGGAAGCAACAGCCCAGGTGGTAGTAAGAGGACCTCGCGAAGGATTCTCCGAAAATTTGCGTGTAAATACCGCATTAGTTCGTAGAAGACTGAAAGACTCAAATCTTTGGATGGAATCAAAAGTTATTGGAAAACGCACGAAAACGAGTGTTGCCATAATGTATATCAACGGAATTGCAAATGACAAAATAGTGAAAGAAGTCCGTTTGCGTTTGGATAGAATAGATATTGATGGAATTCTTGAAAGTGGAAATATAGAGGAATTGATTCAGGATGCACAATATTCACCTTTTCCAACCATATTTAATACGGAACGTTCGGATGTAGTGGCTGCAGCATTATTGGAAGGACGCATAGCCATTTTTGTAGATGGAACACCCTTTGTCCTAATTGTTCCAGCATTATTCATTCAATTTTTTCAAACGTCAGAAGACTACTATCAACGTGCAGATATTGCGAGTCTTATTCGACTCCTTCGTTTTTTTTCATTCGCAATTGCATTGCTTGCACCTGCATTATTTATTGCGGTCACAACTTATAATCAAGTAATGCTACCTCCTGCACTCCTTATTAGTCTGGCAGCCCAACGAGAAGGTGTTCCATTTCCGGCATTTGTTGAAGCAATCATAATGGAAGTCACCTTTGAAATCTTGCGTGAAGCAGGCTTAAGAATGCCACGAAGCATCGGTTCAGCCATGTCTATTGTAGGGGCATTTGTAATTGGAACAGCAGCGGTTGAAGCAGGCATAATCTCTGCTGCGATGGTTATCGTGGTTTCAATAACCGCCATTTCTAGTTTCGTTTCTCCAACTTACGACTTAGCTATCTCTGCCAGGATACTACGCTTTGGATTTATGGCAATAGCTGCTTCTTTTGGTTTAATAGGAATAATGATTGGATTAATTGCTCTAATTCTGCATTTATGCAGCTTGCGTTCTTTTGGCGTGCCTTATATGTCTTCACTAGCTCCTTTTAATCTTTCCGACCAAAAGGATACGTTTATTCGCTTGCCTATATGGAAAATGTTTAATCGACCTCGTTTAATCAATCAACAAAATACCGTTAGTCAACAAGATTCAGCCTCTGCAAAACCAGAACCATCAAAAGATAAGGAGAATGAAGGGGTTTAAACGATGAAAAAGTGTATGTTTGTTCTCCTGATTCTCAGCCTCTTTCTTACGGGGTGTTGGGACCGGAGGGAATTAAATGAGCTAGGCATTACGATGGCAATAGGGATCGATAAAGTAGAAGATGAATACCAAATAACTACTCAAGTGGTTGTACCTTCGGAAATATCCATGAAAACAAGTACTGGGCGTTCACCAGTCACACTGTTTCAGGCGAAGGGAAAAACGGTATATGAAGCCTTGCGAAAAATTTCAAAGATCTCGCCTCGAAAAATATATGCTGGACATCTTCGAATGCTAGTGCTTGGTGAGGATTTAGCTGAAGAAGGTATAGCCAAATCCTTAGATTTACTGTCAAGAAATTGGGAACTTCGATCTGATTTCTTTGTTGTTATTGCTAAGGATATGACCGCAGGGGAAGTACTGAATGTCACAACACCGATTGAAAATATACCGGCCAATAAAATGTTTAGTACGCTTAAAATGTCAGAAGATACCTGGGCTGCAACGCAAGGCTTTATATTAGATGATTTGATAACCAATCTTACAAGTGATGGAAAGGAAGCCGTATTAACAGGGATTCTAGTAACAGGAGAACAAGAAATGGGATCAAGCAAACAGAATGTGGAATCGATTACTCCT
>DATMJF010000627.1:0-14157 GCA_035554455.1 Rummeliibacillus sp. | reverse complement strand
TCTCCAATTTGTACTGCTGCTTGTTGGATCACTTTATTGGGCATACCAGCTTGTTCAGCTTGCGCTACATGTTGCCCTAAAAAAGATGTCCATTTTTGCCAGTTTTCTAAGATAGGCATATTATCCCCTCCTTTATACTTTAAGTATGTGCAAAGCTCAAAATAATATGTACCAATTATCGTAAATTCCGTATATGTAATATAGAGTTAACTCTACGAAAGAGTAAAATCAACTCTATTACTATTTTCCTAATGAATTAGTATTACAATTTAACACAGACTTAAATAATTCATCTGTGTAATACAATCAGCACTTCTGAACAAAAATACCATCACCCTCGAGCCATTCAGCTAAAAAGACATCCTTATAATTCGAGATGTTTTGCGATGCCAACTGTTTTTTTAACCAAATTTCATTAAAACCAATATCCCTAAGTTCATCTTTTAGAACTTTACCATCACGAATCAGTGTAACAGGAACATGAACTGGTTTTTCAGGAAGATTGAAATCCTCGATTGTTATTTTTTGATACTGTGGTTTCTTCAAAATACTAAGTGAGCCATTTAACTCTAAATAGCAATATGCAACTTCACGTACTGAAAAAGTTTCATTTTGTCTAAGTAAGCTTTGTAATTGGTTTATATTCATACGGCATTTCTTTAATTCTTCGCGGTCAATTACTCCATTTTTAATAAGCGTGCTGGGTTTCCCTTGAAAAATTCCTCGAAATGATAAAAACTTCCTTTCAAGAAATTCAACAATAAAAAGTAATAATCCCCACAAACTAATGGAATAAATAATTTCTAAAATACTAACATGTTCTTCATATACGGCATTACCTAAGAACTCTCCAATTACAATGGATCCAATAAACGTAAAGGGAGTAATTTGATTGATAATTTTCCTACCGACAAAAGTAATGATGATAAATAATAATATGAAACCAGTTATCAGTTTAATGGTTATATACAGCATTATTAACGAAAAATCCCCTTACTGATTATGAGTGTAGTTAAAATCTATTGTTAACCAATTCATCTCCACTTTTGATTTACTTCATTCCTTATTTTGAATAATTGAACATCAGTAATTGTGTGAAAGATGCATTCTAGCTATGTAAAGAATTTGTTTAGCTGAGTTAATACAAAAATTGATCTCTATGTATATGATGTATTTAAAATATATGTTAACGTTGGGATAAATTATAGTGACTTGGTAATTTCCAAAGGCATTTCAATGGTTAATGCCAAATTACTGTAAGGACTATGGTATACAATAGATAGGGGAGTGGGGAAATGATGAGAGGACTTGTTCAAAATAAGAGAGTGGAAATTGCAGAGGAAGAAGCAAAACACTTTTTGAAGATGGCTAAAGTAGCACATGTGGCGACTGTAGGTGAGGATGGATTCCCATATGTGATTCCTCTTGTGTATGTCTATGAGCAAGAGGACAAAGTATATCTCCATATTGGCAATATCCGTGAAAGTCACTTTTGGGAGAACATTAAGAAAAACCCAAATGTTTGTATTGAGGTAAGTGAAATGGGAGACTTACATCCTGGCAAAAAGTATGCATGCCAATCAGCTCTTGTCTATACAAGTGTAGTCCTATTTGGAAAGATCAGCCGTATTGAATCAGATGAAAAAAAAGCATGGTTCTTTGATCGTTTACTCGAAAAATACGGAAATCCTGAATGGACATTTGAAAAAGAAGGATATCCAATTCTACCTAAAATCGAATTATTTGAAGTGCAAATTGATAAAATTACAGGTAAATTAAATGAAGGCTTAATGCATTAAAAAAATTTGGCATTAGTTACATGATGAAATAATCAGTAACTAACGCCATTTTTAAATTAAAAGAATTTCTTTGTATTTCGATCTTCTTTCAAAATCTCAACAGCTTCTCTAAAACGAAGCGAATGTACAATTTCTCTTTCTCGTAGGAATTTTAAGCTGTCGTTGATATCCGGATCATCTGACATATCTATAATCCATTGGTAAGTAGCACGTGCTTTTTCCTCAGCAGCAATATCCTCATATAAGTCAGCGATTGGATCTCCTTTAGCTTGAATATAAGTAGCTGTAAATGGATTTCCTGCAGCATTACTGTAAAAAAGCGCTCGATCATGATTTACAAAGTTTTCGCCAAGACCAGCTGCTTTTAATTGTTCTGGTGTAGCGTCTTTTGTAAGTTTATACACCATTGTTGCAATCATTTCGAGATGGGCGAATTCTTCAGTTCCAATATCATTTAAGAGACCTATAACCTTATCTGGAATTGTATAGCGTTGATTTAAGTATCTGAGTGCAGCTGCTAATTCACCATCTGCACCACCATATTGTTCGATCAAAAATTTAGCTAATCTAGGATTACACTCCCTTACCTTTACGGGATATTGCAGCTTCTTTTCGTAATACCACATGTACTAATTCCTCCTATCCGTCATTCACATCAAAAGGTTATTTACACTTGCCAAGGCCAAGGGGTGTCTTTCCAATTCCATGGATATCCAGAAAAGCTTTTACCATAATTCATAAGTGGACCAAATTGTTTCTCAAATTCGATTTTCATTTCCATACTTTTAAGTGAAGCCTCATTAAATTGTTGAATGGCTGCATAATCATTTGGATGAGTATTTAAGTAAAGATTTAATTCAAGAATTACAAAATCATTTGCTTGAATTTCCTCAAGCATCGTATAAAACTCAGGAGGCATTTTCTTCGTCATTTTAATTCTCCTTTGTTTGTGGATTAGGATAAGGGCTGAAAAGATCTGGCCAAAGTGTGCCACAGTGTAACGCTTGTTTTGCGGTTGGGTATTGTGGTAATCCAGGTGGTTGGAATGGAATGTATAGTTGTGGTGGAGTAGAGTAACTCTTCACCCGTATCGGTTTACAAGGATCGAAGGGGCTGACATAAGGATTCCAATATTTGAATTGTGTAAACATATAAACCTCCTTTCCATAGTTTTTGCATCATTCCATCTATATGAAAACAACTTTTTCTTTATACGTTATTTGTAGTTTAATGTTGGATATTGTTAATAATTGAAAATTGAATCTATTTGTTTTTTATCCTATTATTAATTTTATATAGGGGATTTATTACTTCTTGTAGACTATGAGTAATACTTTAAAAGTTTGTTGGTGAATTAAAGGGAAATATAAATGAATGAGCTATTTATCATGAAAGTATCGTGTGTATAGGACATGTAATAGGGGTGGAATGATGAAGGCAAATCGTTTAGTATTTGAAAATGCAATTGATGTAAATCCGCGCACGGGTATTATTAAATTTAATAATAAGCGAATGGTACTAGAATCTGTAGAGGCACTTGGCTTTTTTAGAAGAGATATCGTCAAGACACTAGGAATGGAAAGAGCAAAAGGTTTTTTATTACGTTATGGGTGGGCATGTGGAAACAATGCAGGTTCAGCGATTGAAAGTATGTATAATTGGAAGGATGTACATGAACTGATGGCTGCCGGTGCTGCTATTCATACATTAGCTGGAAATGTCACTGTGGAAATAGATGAATTAACGATTAGTGATGATAGCTTTTTTATGAGGGGAACGTGGCACAATTCCTATGAGGCTGAGCAACATGTCCGACATTTTGATTTTAGTGATGAAGGAGTTTGTTGGACTTTAGTAGGCTATGTAGCAGGATATATAGACAAGATCTATAACAAGAAAGTTGTCGTTTATGAGGAATGTTGCAAAGGCAAAAAGGATAATAATTGCACCTTTGTAGCACGTACAGTTGACCATGCAACAGATGAACAGCGCGAGATATTACGATATTTTCAAGAAGAATCCATCGTATCAGAGTTGGACAGAACATATAATGAACTAAAATCAATAAATAATTCGATTCTGCAATCTGACAAAGTTCACAAAAAACTGACAAATTGCTTGCTTGAAGGCCAATCATTTAATGAACTTCTTAAAATTCTAAGCGATGAATTATCACGTAGTGTAGTCATCGAAATGAACAAATTAAATAAACCATTTGCGAATTACTTTATGAATGAACAGGATCAGTATTGCTATGAACGTTTTTTATTTAGAAAAAAGTTATCATCAAAGGAAATTATTAATACGTATGACATCATGGCAATGCAAACCGTTTTGGGGCGTATTATTATTATTGGCAATAAAGCCTTGTCAAGAGAGCAAGAAATGATCGTTGAACGCTCTTTAACTGTGTACGCAATCTATGTAAATACGCAGCGTCAAATTGCACAGTCTCGTTGGCGAAAGAAAGCTGAATTCATCGATGAAATTATAGATGGTAAGGCAGATGGTGATGAGTTAATAAAAAAGGCCAGGCATTTATTTGATATTGATGTAGAGAAAAATACAAGAATAGCTATTATAAAGAGTGATTCAGAGATAATAGAGTCGGTACATTCATTTTTGGAGAATAACTACTCTTCTCTCGAAAGTTTTATAAAAAATGACTTTGTAGTCTTGATTTTAAGTGAAAAATATTTAGAAAAAAAGTATATGACAACATTCTTCGATGGACTTCTGCAAAAACTTCAAGTGAGATTCGCAAATAATACATTTCTATTAGCAGTTGGAAATCACGCTGAAACAATTCAAGAGTTAGGAGAAAGCTATAACAAAGCACTCCTCATCTGTAACTTTTTATTGCATTCTTCACAGACAAAGAGTCAGTATGCAATTTATGAAAATTATCAGCACATTATGTTATTTTTAAAAACGACAGAGCCAAAAGAGCTAATCAAATTTTACGAAAGTATGTTAGGGAAGTTGATCCAATATGATTTAGATAATAACTCAACTTTAGTGTATACCTTGAAAATTTTCTTAGATAGTAATGGAAATGTGAAAAAGACTGCACAGTTATTAAATCTATCGATTCCAGGCTTTCGTTATCGTATGGATAAGATCGAATCATTAGTTCCGGAAGATATTAAAAATGGTGATGGCCGTTTTCAATGTCAACTAGCTATAATGGTGCATTTTGCATTAAAATCTTTAAATGAATCAATTTCATAATGCAAAATTCATATAAAATATACGAACATTTAATGATATCCAAATCTGAATATGGAAAAGTTAATGTATTGAAATGTTCGTATTTAAAAACCGAAAATGGATTTATGAAATTGATTCAAATAGATAAAAGAAAATAGAAAACTTTAGCGAAATCTAGCGTATTAGCTAGATTTTTCTTGTTTATACGCTTTTTCTTTCTCTTTTGTAAAGTGATTCTTGAAAAAGACCATACATTTTATAAATGATATGATTTTTTCAAAATCCGTAAGATAAGTTTAAACATGCTTCCGCATGAAAAATAGATACAAGGGGAGGGGCAGAATTAATGGTAGTTCAACAAGTCACGAAGCCACTAACTGGTCAAGAGTATTTGGAGCACTTAGATGATGGGCGTGAAATTTGGTTACATGGTGAACGTGTCAAAAATGTAACAACACACCCGGCATTCCGCAATTCAGCAAGGTCTATTTCTCGATTATATGATGCAATGCATGATCCAAAATACAAGGATATCTTAACATGTGAAACAGATACAGGTAGTGGTGGTTATACACACAAGTATTTTAAAGCAGCAAAAAGTGCAGATGATTTAATTCAAGGGCGAGACGCAATTGCACAATGGTCACGTCTAACTTACGGGCAGATGGGTAGAACACCCGATTACAAAGCTTCTTTTTTAGCTACTTTAGGTGGTAACCCTGATTATTATGCACCTTATCAAGAGAATGCAAAGAGATGGTATAAGGAATCACAAGAGCGAAATTGGTTTTTCAATCATGCGATTGTTAATCCCCCGGTTGATCGGCATAAAGAAGTGCATGAAGTTGGAGATGTATTTATCCATGTAGAAAAAGAAACTGACAAAGGATTAATTGTAAGCGGTTCAAAAATGGTAGCAACGGGTTCTGCAATTACCAATTATAACTTTGTCGGTACTTATGGTTTGCCAATTAAAGAGAAGGAATTTGCAGTTGTCTTTATTGCACCGATGAATACACCTGGTGTGAAGCTTATTAGCCGTGCTTCATACGAAATGACGTCTGCAGTCATGGGAAGTCCGTTCGATTATCCTTTGAGTAGCCGCTTCGACGAAAATGATGCTGTTCTTGTGTTCGACAAGGCGCTAATTCCTTGGGAAAATGTCTTAATTTATGAAGATATGAAGAAAACTACTTCGTTCTTTATGGAAAGCGGTTTCATCAATCGTTTTACATTCCAAGGAGTAACGAGACTAGCTGTGAAGTTAGACTTTATCATTGGTGTCTTATTGAAGGCATTGAAAACAGCAGGCACGGATGTTTTTAGAGGGGTTCAAGTAAATGTCGGCGAGATAATAGCTTGGCGCCATATGTTTTGGTCATTAAGTGATGCGATGGCATTAAATCCTGAGAAACGAAGCAATGGAATTGTCATTCCAAATTTAAGCGGAGGTTTAGCGTATCGTGTGTTCTTACAGGAAGGCTGGCCAAAAATTAAAGGAATGATTCAGCAAATTGTTGCTGGAAATTTAATTGTGCAACCCTCTAGCTCTAGAGACTTTTTAAATGAAGAGTTCCGTCCTACATTAGAGAAACTTTATCGTGGTTCCAATGGTATTGAGGCACTTGAGAAAATTAAAACGATTAAATTGCTATGGGATGCAATTGGAACAGAGTTCGGTGGTCGTGGTGAGTTATATGAACGAAATTATGCAGGTAATCATGAAGACATTCGTTTACAAACTCTATTTAGTGCACAGGGCAAAGGAACAACAGATGAATTAATGGCATTTGCTGAAGAATGTATGAATGATTATGATTTACGAGGCTGGACAGATCCTACATGGATTAATCCAGATGATGTAAATTATTTTTCAAATAAGTAATATCTGCTATTTAGATGCATTATACAAAACACATATAGGGGGAAAAAGAGAATGACAAATTTTGATGTAGCACAATTAGCGCATGTAGAAATGTTTACACCAAAGTTAGAGGAATCATTGAAGTTTTTCACTGGGATTTTAGGGATGCAAATTACTACACGTCAAGGGAAGTCTGTTTACTTACGAGGTTATGAAGATTTTTACCACCATACATTAAAGCTTACAGAAGGTAAAGAACCTGGATTAGGACATGTAGCATGGCGTGCAAGTTCTCCTGAAGCTTTGCAACGTCGAGTAGAATCTCTAGAAAAAAGTGGTCAAGGTATCGGCTGGATTGACGGCGATTTGGGACATGGGAAAGCCTACCAATTCTATACGCCAGATGGTCATAAGCAAGAAATTTTATGGGATGTTGAATACTACGAGGCTCCAGAGGATCAAAAAACATTATTAAAAAGCCGTCCTCAAAAACGTCCACTAAATGGTGTGCCAGTACGTCGTTTAGATCATGTTAACTTAATGTGTAAAGATGTAGCGAAAAACCGTCAGTTTATGGATGAGCAACTAGGATTTAAGTTACGTGAACAAATCGTTCTGAATGATCAAACAGAAATCGGTGCTTGGATGAGCGTTAGTCCGTTAGTACACGAGGTAGCATTGATGAATGATCAAACAGGTTCTGAAGGTCGCTTCCACCATATTGCTTTCTGGTATGGTTATCCTCAGCACTTAATGGATGTTGCAGATTTACTAGTGGAAAATAACATCAAAATTGAAGCTGGTCCTGGTAAGCATGGTGTGAGCCAAGCATTCTTTATGTATGTGTTTGAGCCGGGTGGTAACCGTGTTGAATTATTTGGTGATGCAGGTTACTTAATCTTTGATCCAGACTGGAAACCAATTGTATGGCATGAAGATGAACTTGAAGAAGGAATTATTTGGTATGGCTCTCCACTACCAACAGAATACTTCTTATATGGTACGCCAGATGTATCCTCTAAAGTTTTAGTGAAAGAATAAGCCCATTTTTTTCAGGGATGCTATGCCTAGGTGACTTAATTGTAAAGAATAGCTTATGCAATAGGGTTCATCTAGGCTGTTTATCCATTATTTATAAATTAATGAAATAAACAGTATTATTTGCGAGGCGTTAGTGTGAGATTGTAAATATTTTAGTTCTGTAAAGGGAGGAATTATAATGGATGATCGTCTTTTTCGAACAGCAATGGGGAAATTCGCTACAGGTGTCACAGTAATTGCAACTGAAGTAGATGGAGATATACACGGTATGACTGCAAATGCGTTTATGTCTGTTTCGCTCCAGCCGAAATTAGTTGTCATTTCAATTAGTGAAAAAGCAAATATGCTCTATCTTATTAAGGAAAGTGGCAAATTTAGTGTCAATATTTTATCAGCAGAACAACAGGAACTTTCACAACTATTTGCTGGCCAGCTGAAAGAACAGAGAAAAGTTGCATTTGAAAATTTAGATGGTGTACCGGTTATAGAAGGGGCAGTAGCACAAATAAGCTGTGAAGTGACGAATACCCATGTGGAAGGCGACCATACATTATTTATTGGGAAAGTTACAGCCATTGAGGTTACGGATGAGGATCCACTTATATTTTTTAATGGTCGTTATCGTTCTTTAACAGTTGGGACTATTTCACAGCCTTAAGGAGGATTCATATGAGTATTCAACAATTTGCAACACAACTGTTAGAAGCAGAAGCGGAAAAAAAGCCAATAGCTCCTATAACAGCAAGTTTACCATCAATTACTGCGCATGAAGCTTATCAAATTCAGCTAAAACAAATTGAAAAGAAAATAGCGGATGGCGGTATTATTGTTGGTAAAAAAATTGGTCTTACAAGCAAAGTTATGCAAGACATGTTTTGTGTGTCTGAGCCGGATTATGGACATATTTTAGCAGATATGATGGCGATTGATGGCGAGGAAATTACAATTGATCATCTGATCCAGCCCAAGCTTGAATTTGAAATAGCTTTTGTATTGAAAAAGGATTTAAAAGGCACAAACATTACAGAACAAGATGTTGTTGAAGCAACAGATTACGTTGTTCCAGCTTTAGAGATTATTGATAGTCGTATTTCAAATTGGCAAATTAAGTTTGAAGATACAGTAGCTGATAATGGTTCTTCTGCGATGGCTGTTATTGGCGGTATACCAACAAAACTTGAAAAAGTAGATTTAGAGACTTTAGGAATGGTGGTATATCGTAATGGCGAGCTTTTGGATAGTGCAGCATCTAGCGCAGTTATGGGCAATCCGATTAAAGCAGTAGCCTGGTTGGCAAATGCTTTAGGAAGTTATGATATTGGTCTTCATAAAGGCGAATTTATACTATCAGGTGCTTTATCTGCAGCAGTACCAATTCAAGATGGTGATACATTTACAGCAAAGTTTGCTCATATTGGCAATGTTTCAGCTTCATTTCATCGAAAGGGGGAACAAGTAAGTGGCTAAATTAAAAGTGGCAATAATAGGTTCTGGTAATATTGGTACAGATTTAATGTACAAAGTGGAACGTAGTGATTATTTAGAGATGAGTGTGATGGTGGGGATTGATCCTGAATCAGAGGGATTAAGGCGTGCTAAAAACCGTGGCTACGTAACAATTGTTAATGGAATCGATGGCTTAGTAGAACAATCGAAGTTTTTTGATATCGTGTTTGATGCGACTACAGCAAAAGCACATGTAAATCATAGTGAAAAGGTGATTGCACTTGGGAAAAGAATGGTAGATTTAACACCTGCAGCAATTGGCCCATTTGTTGTTCCTGCAGCTAATTTAGCACAACATGTAGAAGAAAATAATGTCAATATGGTCACTTGTGGTGGGCAGGCAACAATCCCAATTGTTCATGCTATTCATCGTGTTGTAGATGTAGAGTACGCAGAAATTGTGGCAACTGTTGCAAGTAAAAGTGCCGGTCCAGGAACGAGAGCAAATATCGATGAATTTACAAGAACCACAGCAAAAGCAATTGTTGAAGTTGGTGGTGCACAAAAGGGTAAAGCAATTATTATCTTAAATCCAGCAGAGCCACCAATCATTATGCGTGATACGGTACATGTTCTTGTAAAAGAAGAAGGAAAGGAAAAGGAAATTATTTCTTCTATTGAAGAAATTGTAAAGACTGTGCAGGAGTATGTACCAGGCTACCGAATGACAAGTGAGCCTATTTTTGAAGGAAATAAAGTGTCCGTCTTTTTAGAAGTGAAAGGTGCTGGAGACTTTTTCCCTGAATACTCTGGAAATCTTGACATTATGACCGCGGCAGCAGTTCAAGTAGGAAATGAAATAGCTAAAAATCAAACGATGCGTGTTTAACAGTATAGGAGGTGGAATAAAGTGGGGAAAGATTTAACGATTTTGGACGTAACTTTACGTGATGGAAGTCACTCTATGCGACATGCCTTTACAGAACGGCAAGTACGAGATGTAGCAAGAGGATTAGGTAAAGCGGGCGTAAAATATTTTGAAGTATCGCATGGAGATGGCCTTGGTGGTTCTTCTTTGCAATATGGATTTTCCAAAGTCAATGAGTTGAAATTAATTGAAGCTGCAGTAGAAGAATGTGGTAACTCGGAAGTCTCCGTGCTTATATTACCGGGAATCGGAACAAAAGAAGACTTGGAGAATGCAGTGAAAGCTGGAGCAAAAATGGCTCGTGTTGCGACTCATGTGACAGAAGCAGATGTGGCAAAGCAACATATTGAGCTTAGTCGCAACTTAGGACTAAAAACAGTTGGTTTCTTGATGATGGCGCATATGGCTCCAACGTCTATTCTAGTAGAACAAGCAAAGTTGTTTGAAAGCTATGGTGCGGAAATAATTTATGTCACAGATTCTGCTGGGGCTCTCCTACCACATGAAGTAAAAGAAAAGATAGCAGCGGTAAAAGATCACGTATCATGTGAAATTGGTTTTCATGCTCATAATAATTTGTCTCTTGCTATGGCAAATACGATGGCAGCAGTTGAAGCAGGTGCAACATTTATCGACGGTAGTTTGCGCTGTTTAGGTGCGGGGAGTGGTAATACACAAACCGAAGTTATGGTCGGTGTATTTGATCGATTAGGGTATAAAACGTATGTCGATTTATATGCAGTAATGGATGTAGCCAATGATGTTGTAGCGAAGTTCATGCCAAGACCACAAGAAATCACAGGTTCTAGTTTAATAATGGGCTATGCAGGAGTGTATTCTAGTTTCTTATTATTCACACAAGAAGCATCAAAAAAATATGGTGTGGATGAACGGGAAATTTTGGTGGAAATAGGCAAGATGAATGCAATTGGAGGTCAAGAAGACTTAATAGCTGAAGTTGCCCGTGATCTTGCAAATAAACGACAAAAAGTTTAAAGAGAGGGAGGATGAAGAATGATTAAAACTGATACAATTGATCAAATTGCATATGAGCTGTTTAAAGCAGAACGTGATGCTTATGAAGTAACAAAATTCGTAGATCAATATCCAGAACTTGATATAGAAGTAGCTTACGAGATTCAAGACAAATTAATCAGTATTAAGTGCCAAGAGGAAAAAACGGTGATATCAGGGCGTAAGCTAGGGTTAACAAGCAGAGCAAAGCAACAAATGATGGGCGTTCATGAACCTTCTTATGGCGTGTTACTGGATAATATGAAGATTGGTGAGAATAAAATTATCTCGGTCAAATCTTTTATACATGCAAAAATCGAGCCAGAGATTGCCTTTGTTTTTAAGAAAGATTTAAATGGACCGATAGTTACAGTTGCTGATGTGTTAGAGGCGACAGATTATATTACACCAGCTATGGAAATAATCGATAGTCGTTATAAAAACTTTAACTTTACTTTGATTGATGTAATCGCAGATAATTCCTCATCATCGCGTTACATATTAGGTTCTAAGCGTTATAAGGTTGAAGAAGTAGACCTCGAATTAATGGGATGTATGTTTAAAAAGAATGATGAGATTTTTGCGACCAGTGCAGCTGGTTCAATTATGGGTAATCCTGCAAGAGCAATTGCATGGATGGCGAACAAATTAATAGCTAGAGGACAAAACATTAAGGCTGGAGAAATTGTTTTAAGTGGTGCATTAACAGGTGCTGAAGCAATTGCTTCAGGTGATCATTTTTCTGTAAGTTTTGATGGTATTGGCTCTTTAGAAGTATTCTTTACAGAATAGTAGATTTGATTGGAGGAAATTACGATGCCACTTATTCAAGTTACGATGATTGAAGGTCGAACACCTGAAAAGAAAGAAAAGCTTATAGAAGAGCTTAGTTATACAGCGATGAAAGTTCTGGATGCACCGCTTGAATCTGTGCGTGTTTGTATTAATGAGATTCCAAATACTCATTGGGGAATTGCAGGTAAATCCGTATATCGAAGACAAAACGAGGAATAAGGAGTGAATGAAATGGTCAATACACAAACAAAGTTAAGAGAAGTGAAATTGTTCATTGATGGTGAATATGTAAATTCCTCATCTAACTCATTATTTGAAGTAAAGAATCCAGCAACACAGGAAATTGTTGCAAAAGTACATGAAGCAAGTTTTGAAGATATAGATCGTGCATGTCAAGCAGCACGTATGGCTTTTGAAGAAGGGCCTTGGCGCACAATGCCAGTTTCAGAGCGTTGTAGTAAAATCCGACGCATGGCAGAAATTATCCTTGAACGTAAAGAGGAATTAGCTCGTTTAGAGGCGTTGGATGTTGGTAAGCCTTATCAAGTAGCTCTAGAAAATGAAATTCCACGTGCAGCTAATAATTTAAAGTTCTTTGCTGATTTTATGGAGCAGCAAGGTGGCGAAGTATACCCAATGGATGATAATTTCTTAAACTACACGCGTTATGAGCCGGTTGGGGTTGCATCACTAATTACACCTTGGAACTTACCATTTATGCTAACAACATGGAAACTTGGCCCATGTTTAGCCACAGGAAATACCGCTGTTATTAAGCCAGCAGAAACTACACCCTTAACTGTTTCATTATTAGGCGAAATTGCGAAGGAAGCAGGTATTCCTGATGGAGTAGTCAATATTGTACATGGATTTGGGGCACAATCTGCTGGAGAATATATGACAACACATCCTGAAGTAGATTTAATTTCATTTACTGGAGAAACAACAACAGGTAAAGCAATTATGAGGAGTGGTGCTGACTCACTCAAGAAGGTATCTTTCGAGTTAGGTGGTAAGGCAGCGAATATTATTTTTGAAGATGCTAATTTAGATAAAGCGATTCCTGTATCCATTCATGCTGCATTTATGAACTCAGGGCAGGTTTGCTTGGCTGGCTCTCGTATTTTAGTACAACGTACAATCTTGGATGAATTTTTAGCTCGATTTAAAGAAGCAGCGTCTCAGCTTGTTGTGGGGGATCCACAAGATGCGGGTACAAATATGGGGCCAGTAGTTAGTGAAGAACATTACAAAAAAGTGACTAGTTATCTTGATATTGCTGCATATGAAAATTCACAACTAATTTATGGAGGCAAACGTCCTGAATTAGCGTCACATTTAAGCACAGGTTACTATTTAGAGCCAACTGTTTATTTACAAGAAAATCCAAATGCTAGAATTTGCCAAGAGGAAATATTTGGACCGATCGTAACAATTATTCCATTTGATACAGAGGAAGAGGCATTACGTATTGCAAATGGTACGGATTATGGTTTAAATGCTGTAGTTTGGACTGAAAATTTACAACGTGCACACCGTATTTCGCATAATGTAAGAGCTGGTACTATTTGGGTGAACTGCTGGTTTGTGCGTGATTTACGTGCACCATTTGGTGGTTTCAAAAAGAGTGGTGTAGGCCGTGAAGGTGGGCATCATAGTTTAGAATTCTTTACAGAAGCCAAAAATATTTGTATTGCATTAAAATAAATACAGCTCTTTTTGCACGTTAATGTTGGATAAAACCGATGTTCTTTCTTTATTAAAGGACATCGGTTTTACTCGTTGTAAGAACAAATTACATAGAAGATAGTTTCTCCGTTATACTTAGATTTCTAAAAGTTTTTATGCATAATCTAGCCTTCTAAGTTCAAACTTATATTGAAAGAAAGGATGGATGATAAATGGAAGAAAACAACAAAAACTATGCATCACTTAATGATGAAAAGCTAAGAGAGTTAAAAGACTTGGAAGAAGAATTTGGTTATACACTGGTTGCTTTTGAGTCAGGCGCTTATAAAGGCGATCAGTCTGGGATTAGTGAAACGAATTCTTTATAAAAG
>DATMJF010000626.1:0-7227 GCA_035554455.1 Rummeliibacillus sp. | reverse complement strand
TTAATATTTGTATTTAAACACTTTCCAGTACCCTAAACGTAGTGCTATTAAGTAGAAGTGTGCTGAACGTTTTAACACATGTGCCTATTATTTCAAATTTGGATGATCCGCTACAGACGGCACTTTCCACGAGCTTGGCTTCAATCTCCGCGTTGAAGTCTGCATCGCTCGTATTTATAAACCCAAAATAGATTTAGGAAATTAATTCAAATTACTATGCAATATTAAGTTGCGATGAAAAAACGGCGAATTTCTGTAACGACATATAGAGCAAATACATAAACGAATAAAAAATAAATAAATAATTCGAATTACAATTTCCTATATTCGTGTTTTTAAAGTCGAATGATAAGAAAATTTTTTATTTGAAATGTTTTTCCATGATTAAAAATGATGAATTAAATCCATACTAACGGATGGTAGCTGTTTGTCGTATTTTTTCTATCTTTAGCGTTTTGATTGTTAAATTGTCAGGGCATAGGATTCTCCTATTCTTCCGTAGAATAGTTTTTGAAAAGGAGGTATGTAAATGCAGCACCATATTGAAATTACATCAGAAAAAATTGCGATTATCAGATTAAAAGGAGAGCTGGATCATCATGCAGCGCGCCATATTCGAGAGGATATTTCGCAAGCCATCTATAGTGGCTATGTACAAGATATTATTTGGAATTTAGAGGGGTTACAGTTTATGGACAGTGCAGGAGTAGGACTAATCTTAGGTAGAATGAGAGATCTACAGGTACACAATGGTCGTACATTAATCATCAAACCTTCTTCTACAATGGAGAAAATTTTTCAGTTTTCAGGATTAGGAAAATATATTTGGCATGAATCAGAGCAAGAAGCCATCCAAAGTTTAGGAGGGATTCTTCATGGATAACGAAATGACGCTATCATTCTTGGCGATTAGTGATAATGAGGGACTTGCTAGAATTGCAATCACAAGTTTTCTAGCTGTATTAGATCCAACTATAGAAGAATTATCAGAGATAAAAACTGTTGTCTCTGAGGCTGTAACAAACGCTATTATCCATGGCTATGACGAAAATCCAAATGGTATTGTTACAGTTCAGGCTTCCCGCCAAGGAAGAGAAGTAACAATCACGATTTTAGATCAAGGCGTTGGAATAGAAAATGTGACACAAGCTATGGAACCACTATATACGACAAAACCAATGCTAGAAAGGTCAGGTATGGGCTTTACCATAATGGAAAGCTTCACAGATCAACTAGCTGTTCAATCAGAACTTGGGAAAGGAACGGCCGTCACCTTTAAGAAACAATTTCAACCAGTACAAGAGCCGCTTTATGTAAGGTGAGAACATGACATCAAACCCGCAAGCGTCAAAAGAATTACTGACACAGGAAAGAATGAGAGAACTAATTAAATTAGCGCAGGCAGGGGATGAAGCAGCTAGAAAAGAGATGGTAGAGGGGAATACCAGACTTGTATGGTCAATTGTTCAACGTTTTACTTCAAGGGGTGCCGATTTAGAAGACCTATTCCAAATCGGGTGTATTGGACTCATGAAATCTGTCGATAAATTTGATTTATCTTATCCAGTGAAATTTTCGACATATGCTGTACCAATGATTATCGGGGAAATTCAACGGTTTCTTCGTGATGATGGGATGGTTAAAGTCAGCCGTTCAATACGAGAATTAAATTATAAAATTCGTCATGCAACAGACGATTTTCTTAAAGACAATGAAAGACCGCCAACAATTCAAGAATTGGCGACAATACTAGATGTGTCAATTGACGACATAGCTATGGCAAGTGATGCCTTGCGTGATCCTGCATCTCTTCATGAGCAAATTTTTGAAAGTGATGGTGATCCAATTAGTTTAATGGATCAAATGAAAGACGAAAGATCAGAAAAGCCATTTGAACATATTCCGTTAAAAGATATGCTAGAAAGATTAGGTAAACGTGAACAGTCTGTCATTTATTTACGCTATTATCTTGACTGTACTCAAAGTGATATTGCTGAAAGATTAGGTATTTCACAAGTTCAAGTCTCCCGTTTAGAAAAGCGAATTTTAGCACAGCTGAAAATTTGGCTAACAGATCAGCAGTATGAACAATTGGTAAAGGTGGCAGATCATGAGTAGTAGTACCAATAGTGAAACACAAGCAATTTTCCAAAGTAACCAAGCAGCAGAGGCTTTCATGATTTCCCAATTTGGGAAAAGTGAAAGCTTCGATATCAATATGAAATATATCCATGTTCATAATATGGAAGTTTTTACGATTAATATTAATGGCTTAATTGATAGTCAAAATTACACTCGGTTATTAACAGCAATCCAGCCAACAACTGTTTATGAAAGAGATAAATTTACGTCAGGGGAAGCTAAAGTATCGCATAAACCAGACAAAGACGAATCAGATACAGCTAAGCTAGAAATGGGCCAAGAACAATCAAAGGAAGAAAGCGTTCAGTCAGAAGCAGATTATTTTTTTGAATGCTTTCCCTTCTTTGCTTGGGAGCTGCAAACTTCAAAAGAAAAATTATTAACGGCTATCATGAGTGGGCAAATAGCTTTTATTACACCATCTGGTATCGCTATTACCGCCGATTTTAGAAGTTATCCTGGAAGAAATCCTGAGGAACCAGATAATGAGAAAGTAATTCGGGGATCAAGGGATGGTTTTACAGAAAACATTATCCTAAATTCAGCTCTCATTCGTAGAAGAATACGTGATACATCATTACGATTTGAGTTACACCAAGTGACAGAAAAAAGCCAAATGGATTTAGCTATTGTCTATTTAAAAGAAATCGTCAATGAAGAACATCTAAACTATATAAGAAAACGCCTAGAGAAAATCCAACATGATGGATTGACAATGGCTGATAAATCCTTAGAAGAATGGTTAATAAAACAACGCTTCCATCCATTACCGTTTGTCCGATATAGTGAAAGACCTGATATTGTGGCAGCACATATATTAGAAGGACATATTGCGATTGTTGTTGATACATCGCCTTCAGTTATATTAGTGCCCATCACTCTTTTTCATCATTTGCAACATGCTGAAGAGTATAGACAGGCACCTGCAATTGGAACAGTAGTGCGATTTCTGCGTTTTTTTGGAGTTTTTCTGAGCTTTTTCTTATTGCCTCTTTGGTTTCTGCTTGTCAAGCATCCCGAATTCGTCCCTTCATTTATGGACTATATCGGGCTCAATAAAAAATCCGCTGTTCCTCTCCTTGTACAAATTCTGATAGCAGATATTGGCATAGAGTTTTTAAGACTAGCAGCTATTCATACGCCAACTCCTTTATCAACTGCAATGGGACTTATAGCAGGTATCGTTATTGGACAAATTGCGATAAACGTAGGGTTGTTTTCTGCAGAGGTTGTCCTCTATACAGCAGTTTCTGCTATTTTCACTTTTGCAATTCCATCATACGAACTGAGTGTATCTATTAAGATTTTCAGAATCGTATTATTGTTACTTTCAGCCGCCTTTGGAGTCAATGGTTTCTTTATCGGTATTTTAGGTACAGTATGGTATATGGCATCATTAAAACCAATGAACGTTCCTTATTTATGGCCACTTATTCCATTCTTCCCTAAGGCTTTCTCACATGTACTAATACGTTATCCGATGACAAATGATGCACCAAGACCGTTTTTGGTTGGAGCTAAGGATCGAAATCGTAATTAATGTTGAGCCATTGCATCTGCTCTGCTATCGTGTTAAAGTTCATGATATAGAAAATTCCGTGTATTCTTACAAATAATCATGGATACGATAGGAGAGATTGGATGCATTTATATGGAACTCAAACTATTACAGAAAATAACCATTTATCTATAGGTAGTGTCGATACAGTAGAATTAGCAAAAACATATGGTACACCACTTTTTGTTTATGACATCGCTTTATTTAGAAAGAGAGCTCGAGGTTTTATCGATACATTTAAAAATGCTTCCGTCTCAGCACAAGTTGCTTATGCTAGTAAAGCCTTTTCAAGTGTTGCGATTTATCAAGTGGCTGCCCAAGAAGGGTTGTCTGTTGATGTAGTTTCTGGCGGTGAATTATATACTGCTTTACAAGCAGGAGTTCCAAGCGAAAAAATTCATTTTCATGGAAACAACAAGAGTTTGCATGAATTAGAATTTGCATTTGAATCTAAAATAGGATGCATTGTTATTGATAATTTTTACGAAATTGACTTATTAAAAAAATTGTCTGCAAAAAGAAAGCAAAAAATGCATGTATTAATTCGCGTAACGCCTGGTGTAGAAGCGCATACCCATGATTTTATTACAACCGGTCAGTCTGATTCAAAATTTGGTTTTGATTTAAGTAATGGTCAAGCAGATGCTGCTTTTAAAGCGCTATTTAATGATCCGTATTTAGAATTACAAGGAATGCATTGTCATATTGGTTCGCAAATTTTTGATACAGCTGCATTTCGTTTAGCAGCGAAAAAGTTGACAGATAAAATGGGTGAATGGCAAGAACACTATCAATTCCATACGACTGTCTTAAATTTAGGTGGTGGATTTGGTATTCGTTATACAGAAGAAGATGCGCCATTACAACCTGCAGTATATGTTGATGATATGATTAAAACAGTGAAACAAGAAGCCGAAAAGTTAAAATTACCAATGCCAGAAATTTGGATCGAACCGGGCCGTTCATTAGTTGGTGATGCAGGTACAACACTTTATACGATTGGTTCACAAAAAGAAGTTCCTAATACACGTAAGTACTTAGCTGTAGATGGAGGTATGTCAGATAATATACGACCGGCTCTATATGATGCTAAGTATGATGGAGCAATTGCCAACAAAATGTCACATCCTGCTACAGAAACTTATACGATTGCTGGAAAACTATGTGAGTCTGGTGATAAACTGATTGAGAACATAAATCTACCAGAGGCCGAGCCAAACGATATTCTTGCAACATTTTGTACAGGTGCTTATGGTTATTCTATGGCAAGCAACTATAATCGTATACCTAGACCAGCTGTTGTGTTCGTTGAAAACGGTGAACATCAGTTAGTAGTGAAACGCGAAAGTTATGAGGATCTTGTGAAGTTAGACCTTCCGCTATCAATTGGAAGGGGGTAACACATTTTGAAAAAAAGTAATATCATTTTGTTAATATCCTTACTCGTTATGTCAGGTATATGGGGTGTTATTTACTGGTTTTTTATAGCACCAAACTCGATTCCTAAATAATGGGAAAAGATTTGCGTATTTTTTGCTTTTCGTGTAGGATATTCAAGGATATTTAAAGGCAAAAAAAGAGGGATCTAATATATGTTATGTCGTTATAAGAAAGCAAACGAAAAAATTGCAATGGGGCTCTTGTCTTTTATGCCCGAACATAAAGATGTAAAAAAGTTACAAGAGACGATTTGTCAATATAATTCTGATCCAAACTGGCAACTGTTCTTATGGAAACAAGCAGAAGATACTATTGGTCTTGTAGGTGTAGAGATAAAAGATAGTCAATGGATTGTTAGACATATATCAGTAGACCCATCTCATCGTGGAGAAGGACTTGGAGTAGAAATGATTCGACAGCTTTCAGAAATGGATGTATGTGGTTTAATCGCACCTGATTCTTTAACAGAACCCTTTATCCAAAAATGTCTAACGATGTTAGAAGAAGCAGACAAAGAGTACTAATGTCTGCTTCTTCTTTTTTCTTCACGTGCTAAAAGAATATTGGAACGATCTCTAAGCATATGTTTATTTTGAAGAAAATAAGTATCGCTTGGGGGCAATGTAGCTATAGAGTGCTCGACTTTTAATTTTAAATCAGGCGACTGAATATCAATATTCCAACATATATAAGGATCATGATTATTCACTTTTTCTTGAGTTAGATGAATTTGATGTAATAAGTTGAATGTATTAATTTCTTCTAAGAACGGATCATAAATAGAAGCATTTAATGTGCGTTCTGCCTTTTTTAATATAGTATGAGCGCCTTTAAAATTCTCACGTCTCCAGTGATAAAGGCCCGTTGCTAGTTGAATCCATCCTGTAAGCGGATGTTTTTTATCTCTTGGTGCTACTTCTTTCCAATACTCCTCTAAAACTTCATGACATTCAAAGTAATCTTGATTGCCATTGAAATAAGTAAGAAATTGGATGAATAAAGGGTGATGCATTGGATGCATTTTGCTCACCTTTCCTCTATACTAAATTTTGAAGAAAAATTGTCAGGTGGTTAATTATGTCGTATGAAGTAAAATTAGAGGCTTTTGAAGGCCCTCTCGATTTATTATTGCATTTAATCCATCGCTTGGAAATCGATATATATGATATCCCTATGGCAGAGCTTACTGCACAGTATATGGAGCATATTCAAGCGATGCAAGTGTTAGAGCTTAATGAGGCAAGTGAATACTTAGTAATGGCAGCTACATTGCTTGCGATTAAAAGTAAAATGCTATTACCAATTCACGAAGGTGATCTTGATGATGAGGAATTTGAAGTAGATGAACCGGACCCTCGTGATGAACTTGTAGCAAGATTAATAGAATATCGTAAATTTAAAGATGCAGCTATTAATTTAAAAGAAATGGAAACAACCCGTACAAAATATTTTACAAGACCTCCAGCAGATCTATCCGCATATATGCCTGAAGAACAATTAGTTTTGTTTGATACTTCTGTGAATGTCTACGATATGGTAGCAGCATTTCAAAAGATGCTGAACCGCAAACGGTTAAAAGCGCCACTTACAACAAAAGTGACAAAACAAGATATTTCGATTAAAGACCAAATGCGTACGGTAATTAATGTATTAAAATCAGCTCATGGCCGCGCAAATTTCTATGATTTATTCCCTTATGAAGACAAAGGGACACTTGTCGTGACGTTCTTATCTCTATTAGAACTGATGAAACGACAAGTAATAGCTGTTGAACAAGAAAATAATTTTTCAGATTTAACGGTGATTTTACGGAAGGAAGAAATAACAGATGAACAACTTGAATCGATTGATGAGTAAAATTGAGAGTCTTCTTTTCATTATCGGAGAAGACGGATTAACAATTCACCAACTCTCAATTATGATTGATGCAAAAGAAGAAGAAATCGCTGAGGCAATCCAACAAATGAAGGTAAGTTACGAGGAACAAGAGGACAGAGGGATATTAATAAAAGAATTGGCAGGTACATTTCAACTTATTTCAAATCCTGAACATGCAGATTTAATCCAAAAGTTGGTAGAAAATCCTC
>DATMJF010000625.1:0-3800 GCA_035554455.1 Rummeliibacillus sp. | reverse complement strand
AAGGCTATATTGATCATCAAGTTGCTATTTTAAATCAAGAGAAGCTTGGATATGAGTTATTGACCTTTATCTTCATCAGTACGAATATCCATCAAGCTGAGCAGCTAGAAACGTTGGAGAAAGAACTGGCGTTTTTGCCAGAAATATTAGAATGTCATTGTATAACAGGTGAATATGATTATCTGCTAAAGGTAGCAAATAAAGGACGCAAAGAATTGGAGAGCTTCATTAGAAAGTTAAATAAGCTAGGTGTAACACATATCCAAACGAGTTTAGCTCTTAGAGAGGTAAAATATTCCACAGTTTTGCCTATACGAGAAGATCATAGCCTTTAAATATTAATTGTTGAAGAAATATTTAACTTATACGAGGAAGTTAGTGGTGACTATAAAGTAATTTCATAGATTTTGTCACAGCCTTTACTTTACTCAAAAGGTTAAATAGAAACATTTTATAAATGAAAGAAGTGCAAGTAAAAAAATTATCTTCTTCTATCTCTTGGATCTTTTTTTGTTAAAGGTTGTTTTTTCTTCACTATTTCAAAAATCACATAGACATTGATTTTGTTTTGATCTATGAATTCTACATCAACAACTTTACCTTTTCGTCCTTTTATTTTTATTGGATCATCGACTAGGGGAATGCTTCTTAATAATTGACTTAATACTACTGTTTTATTTTCATAAAAATGGACATTAAACAACATTTAAATTTCTCCTTCCTCTTTTAAACATTCATGTAATAACGATTTGAACTGGTCATGATGTTGAAATTTCTATTAATCTGATTTCTAAAATTTTGTTTCCAAAAAGATAGATTCAGCTTGTATATTTTATGATTACGACAAAAACATTGAACATTGTCCCAATCGACTAAGTAAACTTTACAACCCATAACAAATAACGATCCAGAGTTCTGGGGAAAGATGGGATGATACTGCAATAAAAAACGAATATTGTTTATAGAGTAATTGGAGGGGATTGAACAACGGAATTTAAAAGCGGAATGAATCACTGACATTATTGATGAAAATGATCGAGAAAATTGGGCTTCAATCGGACAGTTACATTCATTAATATTTGGTGATGGCTTTGGTATGAAAGGTAGGTTACATTAGAATGAATGAAAAATTAATAAGGGGAACTACTTATATTCTTATAACGAATGTGGTACTTTCTTGTTGAGAATATGAAAGCCTAGTTTACTATACAGCTGATAAGTAAACTAGGCATTTAATATTAATATTCAGTATATTTTGAATGGATGAAAAATAAATTATTTAATGCGAAATTCTTCTTTGATAAAATAAAATACTTATTATGCTACATACTAAAATTATAGGTGTACTAGTTTTATATAAATCTGTAAAACCCTTAGACATTATATTTTTACTATAATTAGCTACATTTTTTATATAAGCTTCAATTTCTTTATTTGTAAAAGTAATATTTTTTTCAACTTGTTTGCGTACTGTTATCTCTATTTCTTCTTTATTCCTGTCTTTGCTTTTTGTCGGTAAACTTTTTAATGCTTTGGTTGTTTCAAAAGCAATAATTTTTTGTTTTTCGATATCAGTTATAAATTGATTTGATGATGTTGATTCGTTTCTAAGTTTACTCTCTCCTGAACTTTTCTTTTCGATTTCAGAAATAGTATTTTTTAATATTTTTTCCTTTTGCTGTTCATTTACATGAAGATTTTTAACATTTCTTTCTGCATAACGATATACTTCTTGTTTTCTTTCTGTAAGATTATTTGAAAGGGAAGAAACAAATATAGCGATTGCTAAAACAATCCCTAGCTGTCTCAAGACAGAAACAACACTTTGAGATGCAGTTAATAACTCACCTTCAAAAGAGGAGGCTGCTAAAATCGTGATAGGTCCAACTATTAATCCATATCCTATTCCTAGTAGTATACAAGGTAGTATGATTCCGAAATAATCTGTATTAACGCTAATAAATTCTAACCAATAATAAGAACAGGCCATTAAAATAAAACCTGACATAATTACAGATACTTTTCCTATTTTTTTGAGTAGCAAAGTTGCAAGTGGGGAGATTAAAAATATCATACCCGAGATAGGTGTTACCATTAATGCAGCTTGAATTTCTGTTTTCCCATACATTCTTGTAAGAAATGTAGGTAATAAAACAGTAACTCCCACAAGAAACAAATTACTTAGAATTACTGCTAGAGAAGCACCTACGAACTGCCTGTCCTTAAACAGTATTAAATTTATCATGGGATAATTAATATTCTTCTCTACAAAAATAAAACATATTAAAGAGAAAGCACTAACAATCAAACAGCAAATAAATCTATAATCGTTCCATCCCCATTGACCGACTTTTATTAAAGCTTCCGTTATCATTAAAAGAGTTAAACTAATTAACAATAGTCCAATCCAATCAATTCTTGCTTTAACTCTTTCCTCATTTTTTATATTTAACATTTTGAAACATAAAAATAACCCTATTATACAAATAGGAACATTCACTAAGAAGACCCATTCCCAACCAAGATTCTCTGTAACTAATCCACCAATAGCTGGACCTAAAGCAGCTGATAAGCCTTGTGTTACTCCCAGAATTGAAAGAGCAGTAGTTCTTTTATTTAATGGAACTGAAGAAACACCTATCACCATACTAGTTGGAAATAAAATTGCTGCTCCAATACTTTGAATAAACCTAGATATAATAAGAAAATCAACAGTTGTTGCAAATGCACATAATGAAGATCCTACTCCAAAGATTAATAACCCTAATACATACATTTTGGCTCTTCCAAAAAGATCAGCTACTCTTCCTAAAGGTATAGAAAAAACAGCAATAGACATCGTATAAATATTTAAAACCCATGACATTTTTTCTAACGAGGTTGATAAATCTGATTGAATAACAGGTAATGCAATATTCATAATTGTTGTATCAAGCATACATAGGAAGATACCTATGCACATTAGAAAAACAATTTTTAATCCACTTCTTTCATTCACTTAATATAAAACCTCCTCACACTTATGAAAGTTCCAGTTATTTTAGTTCTGATAGTTTTTGCTTCAAAGTTTTTAAGGATGCTGAATAATTTGATATTCCAAGTTCTAAACATATTTCTTGAGAAGTTGTTATACCATTTGACCATTCTAACTTTTTTTCTTGGAGCTGTTTAATACTATTCTCTTTAGTAACTATTTCTGCCTCAATCCATTCAATTAAAGTAGATTTTTCTACGTATTCACCAAAATACATCCTCATTAAAAAATCTGAACATAGTACATCTTTTTGCATATCCTGTTCAAGGTAGTTGTTAAATTCTTCTATTCCTTGAGGGGTAATAGAGTATAGATTTTTATTTGGTTTACCATCTTGAACAACAATTTCTTTAGTGATTAAGCCTTGTTTTTCCAGTTGCTTTAAAGTTGGATAGATCATACCGAAGCTTCCATCAAAAAAGTGTGAAAATATATCTTCAAACACCAATTTAATATCATATCCTGACATTGGACGCTTCATTAAAGAGCCTAAAATAACATCTCTTCCCTTCATGTAAATACCTCCTGATTTTTGTTTATATTAATATTGTTAATATAAATAATGTAAATATGAACAATACAACAAAAATTTCCTTTTGTATATATTTTTTGGGAATTTTATAATTTAAAAGTATAGTAAGAGTTTGTAAGATGAGTTTTAATGTTGTATTTATATGAATTATGAAATTAATTAATTGGAGAAGTTTTTTTAATGCAGATTTTTGAAGTGAAAATTGCTAAAAGCAGTGCTATTGAGCAGAAACAA
>DATMJF010000624.1:0-5976 GCA_035554455.1 Rummeliibacillus sp. | reverse complement strand
ATTAATATGAAGGTTGCAGCCTTTACTGAACTTGTAACGATTGCTGTTCATTCGATTAGTCGTTTTGAAAGAAAAGCCATCAATCGTCGAGGAACTTTTGGGGTTTGGGGAGATGGCAACCTTGGTTTTATTACATGCTTGATTTTAAAAAGTTTATATCCAGATTGCAGAGTAACAATTTTCGGTAAAACCACTTATAAATTAAATCAATTCTCCTTTGTAGACGAAGCGATTCTTATTGATGAAATTCCAGAAGACTATGAAATTGATCATGCCTTTGAGTGTGCTGGAGGTAAAGGAAGTCAATATGCCATCAATCAGATCATTGATCATATTAAGCCAGAGGGTGCGATTTGTATATTAGGCGTAAGTGAATATCCTGTAGAGATTAATACTCGAATGATACTAGAAAAGGGACTTACGCTTATTGGAAGCAGTCGAAGTGGGTCAGAAGACTTTCAAAGAACTGTCGAGCTTTATAAAGAACATCCTATAATTATTGACTACTTAGCAACCCTTATTGGGCAAGTATATACAATAACTTCTGTCAAAGAAACAATTGAAGCCTTTGAAACAGATTTATCCAGCTCATGGGGTAAAACGATTATGGAGTGGAAAATCTAATAATGCATATAAAAAAGACAATTCGTTATACGATTCAGCGGTTATACAAAATTATTTATCAATCCAGCTATGCAATCATGGCGAAATATCGTCCCATTAACGAAAAAAAAGTAGTTATGTCACTTTATCGAAGCAACAAGTTGGAAGGTAATCTAAAAGCATTCTATAACGAGGTCAAAAAACTGCATCCAGAATTAGAGATTCAACTTATACATCCAAGCAATAAGATAAGTTATAGGTTGTTTAAAGAAATTCCACATTTTTGTGATGCCAAATATATTGTGTTAGACGATTATTATTTACCAGTTTACTTAATCCATCCAAGGAAAGAAACGAGAATTGTGCAATTATGGCATGCTGCAGGTGCCTTTAAAAAATTCGGCTATAGTACAGTAGATACAAAATTTGGATCTGACCGAAAATATTTAGAAATTGTACCTGTCCATTCAAACTATACACATGTTTATGTTTCTTCAGAGCAAGTTATAACACAATATGCAGAAGCTTTTAATATGCCTAAAGACAAAATTTATCCGTTAGGGATACCAAGAATCGATTTCTTTTCCGATGAGTTTTATGTAAAAGAGATTCAACAAAAATTAACGAAGAGTTTAACAGTAGAGCAACAAAGAAAAACAAAAATTTTGATTGCACCCACATATCGTGCAAATGCAGGACAGCGAGAAACGGAATTGAATTTTGCAGTAGAACTTACGAACATCTTAAAGGATATCGATTCAGATAAACTATTAATCTTTGTACCACATCCATATGTAAATAAAAAAGAGCTACAACCATTATTAGATTTACAACACAAACATCAAGAGCAAATCATTATTGGTGAAAACTTTTCTATCAACGAATGGATGCTCGTTGCAGATGCATTTATAACGGATTATTCATCAGCAGTATTTGAGTTTGCTCTATTGAAAAAGCCATTAGCACATTATGTTCCTGATTTACCTGAATATCAAAAAAACCGAGGATTCTACAATAATATTGAGAACATATCTGATGGGACGATACTAACCAATTCAAAGCAGTTATTCCATTGGATTAATGAGAGAAGTACTGGTGAATTTTACAATACAGATCGAATGATTCAGTACAATTTTTCCGTCACATCCAATATTACAAAAGGGATTATCGAACATTTAATGAATTATCCAGAGTGAAAGTGTAAAAGTCCTTTCATTCTATGACGAGTGAGGTATACGTCGTTGACAACACTAAAACAAACAAAAAACAAGTTTCGAAAAAAACTAGATAGAAAATTTAAAAAAGAAATTTTCCAAATGCTATACAAAATGTTTTGTATATTACCTATTAATAACAATAAAATTTCAATTCTATCGGATAGCCGCAAAAGTTTAAGCGACAACTTTCAATTTGTCTATGATGAGTTAGAAAGAAGACATAGATACGAATACTTCTTCTTATTAAAAGAAAGTGTAAAAAAACGTAAACGGTATTCGGAAATTATTAAACTTGCTTATCATATAGCCACATCAAAAGTTATTATGCTAGATGATTTTTATCCGATGATTTATCCATTGAAAATCCGGAAAAGTGCAGATTTATTTCAAATCTGGCATGCAGTGGGGGCTTTCAAAACATTCGGTTATAGTCGTGTTGGTAAAGTAGGAGGGCCAAATCCTAATTCTAAAAACCACCGTAATTACACGAAAGTGATTGTAAGTTCGTCGGAAGTTGCTCCATTCTATGCTGAGGGTTTTGGTGTTGATATTAACAAAGTGGTTCCAACGGGGGTTCCTCGCACAGATGTTTTCTTTGATGAAGACTATAAAAACAATAAGAACCAAAAATTATATGAGCAATATCCAGAGTTACAAGGAAAAAAAGTAATCTTATATGCACCAACATTTCGTGGTAATGGTCAATCAAGTGCCCACTTTCCAATGGAACAGTTGGACTTAGAGAGTATATATGAACAACTAGATGATAACAGTGTATTGCTCATTAAACTTCATCCATTTGTGAAGAAAAAAGTATCAATACCAGTTGAATATGGAGACAAGATTAAAGACTTTACAAAATATCCAAGTGTAAATGACTTACTATTTATCACAGATTTACTCATTACAGATTACTCATCCGTTTGTTTCGAGTATGCATTATTAAACAAACCAATGATTTTCTATTGCTTTGATTTAGAGGAATATATTGAAACGCGAGATTTTTATATTCCATATCAAGACTTTACACCAGGTCCAATTGTACGTACTTGTGATGAAATGATTCAGAAAATCAAGGATTTTAGTGATGTTGAAAAAGTAGATTATACAAAATTTACAGATAAATTTTTTGAGGATTTAGATGGTCAATCTACGGAACGAGTTGCTGACTTAATAGAATCTTGTATGAAGTCTAAATCATAGTGTGATGAAAAGAAGGAGCGTTTAATAATTATGAAGAAATATTTAATTCGATCGGGAATCTCTCCGTTAGAAGTTCTTGATCCTGCTTATATGATTTTACATAATTCAATTGGAGGAAATGTAGGAAACTTAGTCTATGCTTTTGGTGTATATAAAACATTAATGACTGATGACGTGGTAATTGAGCCAGACTATTATAAAATTGATCCAAGCCAGGCAAGTTATATAAATGAAAATTATGATGCCTATATTATTCCATTAGCAGATGCCTTTCGAAATGATTTTGTACCATCCCTTCGTAAGTATACAAAACTTATTAAAAAACTTAAGATTCCTGTTTACGTAATTGGCGTAGGTTTACGTGCACCATTTGAGCCAAAACTAGATGAACCCTTTGAATTCGATAACGAAGTAAAAGAATTTGTGAAGGCAGTATTGGAAAAATCAAGTATGGTTGGGGTACGTGGCGAAATCACATCGGATTATTTGTCAAGATTAGGATTTCGTGAAGGTATAGATCATATGGCAATTGGCTGTCCATCAATGTATTCATTTGGATCAGAATTGTCAATTCGAGAAACAACTATTACTCCTGAATCACTTGTATGCGTTAACTCCTCACGTCTATCTCCTAAAAATGTTTTGGACTTTATTACAAGAAGTACGAAAGAATTTCCAGATCATTATTTTATCCCACAATGGTTAAAAGAATTGAGATTGACGTATTTTGGTTTTCCTGAAATACAGAAATCAGGAAATAATTATCCGGGGAAAATGTCTGATGAAGTCTACGTCAACAATCGCGTACGCTATTTTTTAAATGTACCAACTTGGTTAGATTTCTTAAGCAAAGCAGACCTTGCTTTTGGTGCAAGATTACATGGTAATATTGCTGCTACAATTGCAGGTACACCAAGTATTTTGATTCCAAAAGATGGTCGAATGCGAGAGCTAACAGAATATCATCATCTTACACATATTTGGGCAAAAGATATCAAAGAAGATACAAGCATATGGGATTTAATCGAAAAAGTTGATTTCCATCAAGTTTCGAAATACCAAGCTGCAAATTTTGAACGTTTTATCGATTTCTTAAATAAAAACAATATAGACCATATTTATAAAGAGGGATATCAACCAAGTCATATACCACTTAATGAAAAATTGTCAAAACTTCAATTATTACCACCACTTGAACCATTAACTGGTTGTAGTGTTCCTGAGATTATCCAACGATTCGAAACTTTTTCAAAATTAGAGGATTCTATGCGAACGAAACCAAATCAAGAACATTTTAAGAATCTAGAACAGCTAGTTTCAAAAAAAGATAAACAGATCAAGCATCTTCAGGGTACTTTAAATAGAAAATCCACAAGATTTGCTTTAAAAGTTGCCAATATGTTTGGAAGCAAATCAAAGTAACTGTTGGACAACTCTTAAATAGCAAGAAACCAAACATTTTCCAAACACAAAACCCCTAACTGCTTACCGCATTTAGTGGTTCTTTTTCGTGTATATTATTTTGCAGTAGTTGCTGCTACGTTTAAGTCTTTTTTAATCTTAGTTGTTGAGATACCTTCTGTACGAGGAAGGTAGATGACTTCACAATAGTCATTTAGGAAATCGAATTTTCCTTCCCAATCATGTCCCATTACGAAAGTATCGATATTGTGATCCTTTACATCTTGAATTTTTTGTTCCCAATTGTTTTCAGGAATCACTTCGTCCACATATTTGATAGCTTCAAGAATGGTTTTGCGATCTTCATAGCTGTAGTAAGCTTTTTTACCTTTTAATGCGTTGAATTCGTCACTAGAAATTGCAACAACTAGGTAGTCGCCAAGTGCTTTGGCACGGCGTAGTATATTAACATGACCAACATGTAATAAATCGAACGTACCATACGTAATTACTCTTTTCATAATGTGCCTCCATAGATATACTAATGCGTATTATATTACACTTTATTCAAAAATGAAAGAACCCCGAGGTTGTTCTTCGATTTTACTTTTTCAGTAAATAATCAACCAACTTGCTACTTGCATGACCATCTGAGAACATATTCCACGATGTAGAAAATGCTTTTATTCGATCTATATCAAACTCATCCTTTTGCAACACGTATACAAGTTCGTCATCTGTTGATACTACGGGTCCAGGGACTAATTGATTGTAATTCGTCCAAAAACCACGTTCCATCTCATACTTTTCCAAATCATATGGGTAAAAAATTTGTGGTTTACCCAATAAAGAAAATTCAAATGGTATGGAAGAATAGTCACTTATTACATAATCCGTCACACATAATAGCTGATTGACAGCTACATCGTTTTCTACTGAGACGATTAATGGATGATCAAATGTCCCCATATTTTGCGTTACAGCCGGATGTAATTTAATCATCATAATGTAGTTTTCGCCAAGTTGCTCTATTATATCCCGAAAATCTAAAGGAATACTTTGTACATCAAGCTGTTGATCACGGAAAGTTGGCGCATACAAAATGACTTTTTTTCCATTTAGCATCGGATATTTTGCTAACATTTCACGTTTTGCCGATTCAATTGCAGAGGGATTATAAAAGAAATCAGTACGTGGGATACCTAAACGCAAAAATTGATGATCTTGCATCCCAAAAGCTGCTTTGAAAATCGGTACCATCTCATCTGAACCGACAACTACTTTATTCATACGGCTATATACGTGCTTAAAACGTCGAATAGCAGCAGGGGAGCGGAACAAAACGCTTGGATCTTGTAACCCAAACTTTTTCACCGCACCTGCTGCATGCCAAAGTTGAATACATTCCACGTTAGGACGGAAATTCGTTACACTTAAAATTGCAAAATAATTATCAATTAAGATGGTCTCGGCTGTCGCCAAATGATAAAGCCCCTGAATATAATCGAGTATGTTTGTCATTTTAAATGACAACACCGAGCGTGCCCCGGAT
>DATMJF010000623.1:0-4645 GCA_035554455.1 Rummeliibacillus sp. | reverse complement strand
TCACTAGCTTTTAAACTGTTTTCGCTAAATCGGTTGCGTAATGCCTTATTATCCAATAATTTGTTAACAGCCGCTGCAATTTCATCAGGCTTATGTGAATCAATACAGATCCCCGTCTCTTCTCCTTCAACAACTCTTTTAATTTCGGGAAAATCACACGCGACGACTGGAACACCTGCCATCATGTACTCAAATAATTTATTGGATGAAGCTGAGTAATGATTATAGTTCGTGTTATTTAATACTTGAAATCCTAAATAAGCATTTCTTGTATATTTCGGTAATTCACTTAGTGGTACTTTCGCTAAAAACTTCACTTTCTCTTGAAGATTCATTTCGTTTACCATTTTAATTAGATCAGGTTTAATGCGACCATCACCAATTAGAACAAGCGTTCCTTCCTTAAACTTTGGAACAGCTTTAATCAATTTATCTAATCCTCTTCCCGCTTGAACTCCTCCTTGGTAAAGAAGAATTTTTTCATCTTTAGGCAGTTGAAGGATTTCATGAAGATCCACATGGTTATTCTCAATTTTCTTTTGGATAAATGGGTAATTATGCACAACATTTGGATAAAATCCATATAGAACTTCATTGTATTTAGCTCTGGTATGATTTTCCACGATCATCGAATCCATTCTTCTAATAAAGAATTGCTCCATCTTGCCATAAATTGAGCTATCATAACCTGTTCGGCTAGTTTGTACTTCATGAGAATCGTAAATTAATGGTTTTTTTATTAGTCGCCATTTTGCACATATATAACCTTGAGGTAATGTATTTAAATCATTTGAATGATAAATATCGTATTTTTTCATTCTGCCTTTTAAGATCATTCTCATAATGACACTGCCTCTTAATACAGCTGTTTTTAATTTAGTCTTTAATATGAGTACCCCTAAGAGGGTTAGTGGTAAGAAAACTAAAGGGAAATAGTATGTGAAAAATAACCAAAGTACTAATGCTACTCCACCAGCTAGTTTATTCTTCATGCAATATTGAATTGCTGTAAATACGAAAGGGTATCTCCTAACTCTATACACATTGAAATTGTCATTTCTTTCTTCAACATATTTCATATTTGTATCACTTGGATCATGAATACATATAAGGTCTACTTTATATCCTTTTTCTGATAAAGCCGTGCATTCTCGAAGTACTCTTGCATCATTTGTAAAATGGTTCCAAACAAACATACATACTTTTTTTCTCATAGTCTGATGTCCTTATCTATTTGGTTTAGTAATGGTACCGGTTCGGGTTCTGCGACTTGATTCTCTTCTTTAAGCAAGGATATTAATTTTTTGATATTCTTTTCCCATATGAATTGATCCTTGATTAAATTAATCGCATTATTTGCTGTTTTTTCTCGTAATTCAGGGCTATATTTTAATAACAAAATATATTTCACAATTTCATATGCATCACGTTTTTCAGAAAAAAAACCTGATTGATATTTTTGAATGATCTCTTTAGAGTACCCTGAGACAGCCGCTACAACTGGTAACCCAGATATCATATAATCTATTAATTTTCCAGGTAGCACTGTATCAAAGACATCATTGTTATTTAAAGAAAGAACCCCAACATCATGCTCGGAATTTAATTTTAAGCACTCAGCTCTTGTTGTAGGATTTACAAATGAAACATTGTTCAGTTTGTTATCCTTAATAAACCTTTGTAGCTCGTTTTTCTTTTGACCATATCCAACAATCGTTATTAAAATATGGTTTTTATCTAATTTTCTAACTAAGCTTTTTAAGAATTCGACATCCTGAGCAAGTCCAATATTCCCCGTGTAAATGACTCTAAACTTTTTATGAAATCTATAGGTTGGTTGTAATTCATATTGCCTTCCAGCATTCGGAATATACGTGATTTTCTTAGGATTGATCTTTGCCTTATTTACAATATAATCTCTAAATCCAATGCTATTTATAATGATGTGATTTGCTTTCTTATATAAGTAAATTTCAAGTAATGAGAAGAGGTTGATAATTACTTTCCGATTAAATACCCCTACTCCTTTCAATGATTCTGGCCATAGATCCCTGACATCTAAAATAAACTTCGACCTGTACCTCAATTTTGCGACGATTCCAACAAATGCAATGAAGATAGCTGGTGTTGTAACAAGAACAACATCATATTTTTGTTTACTAAATAGTACAAAAAATAACATTTTGATCGATATTTCCAGATAGTGAATCAACCTATTTAGCATATTTAAAGCGTATTTCCTATTTTTCACTTTAATTCGATGGATTTTACTTGCATCATCTAGCGTTTTGTCATTCCAAAATTTTTTATCTTTATAAAGTTGTTTGTTTGGATAAGTAGCTTCAGTTGTCAATACGGATACATCATATCCTTCTTTCTGTATTAGCTGGAAAATGTTATTCATTCGATTTGCATGACTACCTATTTCAGGATAAAAATTTTGGGTGATGATTAATATTTTGGAACTAGACAATGAGTGCATCCTCCTAAAGTAGCTATAGTCTTGAAAATTCGAATTATTTGGGATATTTATTTTCCAGCAAGTTCGTTACGCGTTCATTGTAGCATAGTTATTTACATATTTTGTTAAGGTAATGATCCATTTTTATTAACTATTTGTAAATTATTATTAATTTTATTAATAAACTCTTTATTTTTTCAAAAAGTGGTCTATTTTAAAAGAAGCCCGTATTATTCATGAATTAGATGCTATGGTGCTATTTCTGAAAATTTCAACTAAATGTTTTTACAAATTGCATACGGAGGCACGAGATGGCTGGAGAACGAAGAAAAAGAATAAAAGAAAAGAAAAAAAGAAGCATTTGGAAATGGATTGTAGGTATTGTTATGGTGTTAGTACTTGGAATAAGTGGGATGGCATACAGTATGTATAATAGCTTTTCTGCAAATTTGAAGGAAACGCATGTTAACATTAATCGTGATCAATCGAAACAGCGTGTGAAACAAGTAAATTTTGATAAAAGAGATCCATTTTCCATATTATTATTAGGGGTTGATGGCCGTGAAGGAGAAACTGGTCGATCCGATACCATTATTGTTTTAACAATAAACCCTAATTCAAAGGATACAAAAATGCTCAGTATTCCCCGAGATACATATACCGAAATTGTAGGGCATAATACAAATGATAAATTGAATCATGCTTTTGCTTTTGGGGGTATTAAAATGTCAATGGATTCAGTAGAACACTTATTAAATATTCCAATTGATTATGTTGCAGAAATTAATATGGATGGTTTTTCGGATATGATTGATGCAGTCGGTGGAATTACAGTAAAAAGTACCCGAGCATTTGAGCAAAATGGTTATCAATTCCAAGTAGGAACAAATAAATTGGACGGCAAAGCTGCTCTTGCCTTTATTCGTAATCGACATGATGATCCTGAGGGGGACTTTGGTAGACAAGACCGACAAAGACAATTGATTTCTGGCATTATAAATGAGGCAGTGTCAGTGGATAGTCTATTAAACTATAAGGATATTTTCAATTCATTAGGAAAAAATATGCAAACAAACTTAACATTTTCCGAAATGATGAAGCTTCTACAAAATTATAAAGATTCTATTTCAAATATCGATCAATTACGATTTGAAAAAGGTGGCGGTGAGATTATTAATGGGATTTGGTATTACAAGATGGATGAAAATGAATTGAAGGGAATTTCTAAGGAATTACGTAACCATTTAGAGTTACCTTAGTTGTCTTAGCGAAAGAAGTGGAGCTGTCTAAAGCAGATTGTAAATTGCTTATAGACAGCTTTTTTGTTACAAGTGAATTATTAGAGTTGAAGGTTTGGGAATTAGAAAATTTGCTAATTGCTATGTGGCCTAAGTTAATCGATCGATCTATTAGTTTCTTTCTTGGAAAAATGGGAATGTGTAAAATGGTTGATTACTACTTCAATAATGTTCATAAGAATTAAGACTTCATGCGTGTTGATTCTCCAGTTTTCTCCATAAAAAAATAGATGATCAACCGAAACCCGCTACGGATTGCTCGCTTTCCTGCGGGCGTACGCTGAGCCGCTTCCTTCGCTCCGCTACGTGCAGGGTCTCAGCTGCCACGCTTTTCCCGCGGGAGTCGAGCAATCCTCCGCTACAATCAATAAACAATGAGACACAAACTCCTTGGAAGTATGATTACAGAAGAATATTCTTCCTATTTTATCCTAATCAACACGCTGTTAATACTTAAATATTGCTTCATATTTTTCCTAATCTCTTCATCATTTAAGCGATATCCACTTTTTAGCATATCAATACTTAACCCGAACGTCATTTCAAGATGAGGGTAGTCTTTGAATCCAATCCAATCGCCCCCCCAGTTAAACCCAAGTTTTTTTCCTATATCAGCAACTTCGAACCAATCGGATTTCCCATTTCCATTGCCATCATAATTCGTATCCCAAATGATTTCGCCATTCTTATCTAATAATGCATAATCAAATGCTAATCCATAATTATGAAAGGACTCGCCTGCTTTTGTATTTGTAACAATTTTACCTCTAGTAGTTCTCCCTTGTTTATACAATTCGTCCTGTTTTGCAAAAGATCGGATTCCTTCTGTGATAGTAACATCTATTTTTTTGTTTGCTGCCTTATTAATTAACGTATTTTTCATATC
>DATMJF010000622.1:0-7998 GCA_035554455.1 Rummeliibacillus sp. | reverse complement strand
CATCTAAACCTGTAGTTGTTGCAATTGTTGTAATTTTTTCTTTCCAGTCTACAGAACCTTTATCATAACTTGATGTATGTGTACTGCCATCATCTTTTTGGGCAGTTTTTGTAGGTTTCCAATTTGAATCCGTAATTACTTTTTGTACATTTTGGTCATTAGATGACTCCGTAGTTGCGGTTTTACTTACCTCATAGTTGTAATTAGAATTTGTAGAAGTGTCAGCTGATGAAGTATTACTGTTACTTCCAGTCGCTACTTCTGTATTATTTTGTTCGGTAGAATTAGAATTAGTAGAATCTTGATTTACTTCGGTAGAAGTTACACCTTGATTTTGATCTTGCTGATTAGTTGATTCTTCTTTTGCTTTTTCAGCCTGTTTTGCTTTCTCTTTTTCTAGCTCTTTTGAATCTTTCTCTACTATATTTTCATCTTTTTCTTGGGTGTCTTGTTTTACGTTTTTTGCGACATTGTTATTGTTTGCAGATTCTTTGTCTTTAGAGCCCCCAATAACGATGAAACCAGCAACAATTAGTATAAGTAAGACCACAGTACCAATTAGCACATTTAAAATTTTGTCCATCTTTCGTTTTCCAGTGTTTTTTGGCTTTTTTTCTCCTGGGTTATATCGACGTCTAATTTCAGCCATATGTATCCCCCCTAAACATCTCTTTATATGGTGACGAATTCAAGGTTACCCTTTTCGCCTTTAAGATTATCATAACATACATTTAGAAACACCTTCTAGCCCTAGTCGAAAACACAACTAATGTCATCTATATGAACTGTTGATAGAAATTATTCTTAACTAAAAAGCCCACCAAAAAGGTGAGCTTCTTACCAGGTAAAAGTTATTTTATTGAAATAATTTCAACGTCCATATCTCCACCAGGAGTTGAGATTTTCACTCTATCTCCTACTTTATTGCCCATTAAGCCTTTAGCAATAGGTGAATCATTTGAAATACGACCTTCAAATGGATCTGCTTCTGCAGAACCTACAATTGTGTATGATTCTTCATCTTCATCAGGAAGTTCTTTAAAAGTTACTGTACGACCAATTGTAACGATATCAGAAGCACTTGTACCTTCTTCAATAATCATTGCATTACGAATCATAGTTTGAAGAAGTGAAATACGACCTTCAACGAAACCTTGCTCGTCTTTTGCTGCATCGTATTCAGAGTTTTCGGAAAGGTCACCGAAACCACGAGCAATTTTAATACGTTCTACAACTTCTTTACGTTTTGTAGTAATTAAGTAATCTAATTCTTCCTCCAATTTTTGCTTTCCAGCAGCAGTCATTGGATATTGTTTTTCAGTTGACAATAGAGTTCACTCCTTAAGTTACATCTAAACTTAATGGCTCTGTTAATCTATACTGTTGTTTTTATGAAGAATACGCTACCTTTCCGCCGAATTGTCCACGAGCCTCCTCGCCGTGCAAGCACGACTGCGGGATCTCTTTTGGCCAATTTTCCGGCAGGAGTATCGCTATTTCTTCACAACAAGATGTATAAAAAAACAACAATGCATTTTAACATAGCCTAACTTAATAAAAATACTATGCCACAGCTTCATAAAGAATGCGACATAGTTTCAAAAAGTATATTTGCTAATCAATTACCATGATATTACACAATACTATCAGTTTCAAGGATTGTTTTTATTTTTGTTACCATTAAATCAATCGCCACTTCATTTTGTCCGCCTTCAGGAATAATAATATCTGCATAGCGTTTTGTTGGCTCGATAAATTGATTATGCATAGGGCGAACTACTGAAAGATATTGTTCAATAACAGAGTCCATTGAACGTCCTCGTTCATTAATATCCCTTAATATACGTCGAATAATACGTAAATCTGCATCAGTATCAACAAATAATTTTATATCCATTAAATCACGAAGACGTGGATCACTTAACACAAGAATTCCTTCAAGAATAATAACATCTTGTGGATCAATATGAATCGTTTCTTTTGAACGTGTATGAAGTGCATAATCGTAAACTGGCTTTTCAATCGCTTGACGATCTAGTAAACGTTTGACATCCTCAATTAATAATTCTGTATCGAAAGCATCTGGATGATCATAGTTTGTTTCTAAACGTTGTTCGAATTCCAAATGGCTTTGGTCTTTATAATAGTAATCTTGTTCGATTACAACTACTGAATGTTCTTTAAATACATCATGGATGGCATGGGTTACACTTGTTTTACCTGAACCAGAACCTCCAGCAATACCGATCACAACTGGACGTTTATTTCCCATTATCGCATCTCCTTGCGCATCATATTATGCGGATATAGTTTTTGTTCACATTTAAAGCGAACAATTTGTAATGGGTGTCGTGCAGCATCTAGTGAAACTCCATCTTCATCCCAAACTTCGTCTATTACAACTGTAAAGTTTTCAATTTCAGGGCCAAAGAATTCCACTTCATCTCCTGGTTTGAAGTAGTTGCGTTGTTGTAATGTAACCATCTTTGTATCTTCATCGTATTCTAAAACCATACCAACGAAGTCGAATTTTGTTTGCTTTCCGTGTTCGCCAAACATTTGTTGTTCGAAGCCAGGTGCACCTTCAAAGAATGATGATGCTGTTTCACGGTTCGCACATTTATCTAATTCTTCTAACCATTCTCTTTTAATCTTAAAGTTATCAGGATCAGCGCAATAAGCATCGATTACTTTACGATAAACACTGACTACTGTCGCGATATAGTGAATGGATTTCATACGTCCTTCAACTTTTAAAGAATCAATGCCTAATTCAATAATTTTCGGAATCGATTCGATTAATTTTAAGTCTTTTGGACTCATTGCAAAGGCTTCATCACCTGCATCGTATAATGGCTTTTCCTCACCATCTTCCACAGCATACAAATCATAATCCCAACGGCATGATTGGCAGCAACCACCACGATTAGAGTCACGGGCTGTCATATGGTTAGATAGTACACAACGTCCAGAATAAGCGATACACATTGCACCATGAACGAATGATTCAATTTCGATATCGACTTTTTCTTTCATCAATTTGATTTCTTCTGCACCTGTTTCACGCGCAAGTACAACACGTTCTAAACCTTCTTCTTTCCAATATTGGACAGCTTTCCAGTTAGTAAGAGATTGTTGTGTACTTAGGTGTATTTCAAGTTTTGGTGCAACTTGTTTACATGTTTCAATAATTAATGGGTCAGCTACGATAATACCTGCTGCACCTGCATTTTCAAGACCTCGTAAATAATCCTCAAGTCCGTCCATGTTTTCGTTATGGGCAAAAATATTCGTTGTTACATAAATTCTTGCACCATATTTTTTTGCAAATTCTACACCTTCGTGAATTTCTTCAATTGAGAAGTTACCCGCATTGGAACGAAGTCCGAACTCTTGTCCACCGATAAACACAGCATCAGCTCCGTAGTGGACAGCAATTTTCAATTTTTCTAAATTACCTGCAGGAGCTAATAGCTCAGGCTTTTTGACGATGACTCTCTTGCCATCACGAATTTCACTAATATGATCATTTTGCATTAATGTCATGTGGTCTCCTCCTTCCTAATAAACGGTTTCTTTAAAGAAGAAGCCAGTATCAAGTGGGCGAAGCTCTGGTTGAATCTCTTCAATTTTCGCTAATAATTCTTCTTTAATATCAAAATAAGTATCTGGTGAATCAGCATATGCATCAATTGCTTTGCGATAACATTCTGTAACTGTTACAGCATAATCTTCAGTTTGCAATACACCTTCGATTTTAAATGTGTCAATGTCTGCTTCAAATAGTTCATCTAATTCATCGATAATGCACATATCATTTGGACTATAGATATGTGTACCATTTAAATCTTCATAGATTGGGTATTTGCTATTACGTTCTTTGTCATGCAAGAACATATTACGCGCTTCTTTACGGTTTTCAACTTCCATCGCTTTTCCTTCATACATGAAATAATGGCCAAGTAGTGGACGTTTTGATTGGAACATACAAGTCATACCATGTACTTGTACTTCGATTTCAACTTCAGCATTCTCTTTAATCTCGACGATTTCATCTATACTAAGTTCACGTGCAAGTATAGCGCGAGTTGCTCCACGTTTTCCCCAATAATTTGCTTGGAACCAGTTTGTTGCAATTGTTTCTGGATTCCAATGTAATGGAATTTCTATGCCAGCTTCACGTTTCGCAATAATAACAGCGGGGTCGCCAAAGACGATTGCATCGACTCCAATTCCCGCTAATTTTTGCATATATGGTGCAAGGCCGTCAACACGGTCGTTATGGTAAATCGCATTCATCGCTACATATACTTTTTTACCTGCATCATGTATCAATTTTGTAGCTTCTTTAACTTGTTCAATAGTGAATTCTCCTGCTAAACGTAAACCAAATTGTTGTTCACCTATTAAAAAAGCATCTGCTCCCGCTTGGATAAGTGCTTTAACGTGTTCAACAGATTGTGGTGTCACGAGTAATTCAGGTTTCTTCATATGTGGTCACCTCTTAATACAGATCAATAAACCATCACCAACAGGGAAGAATGTGGATTGATATTCTGGATTCGCAATAATCCATTCCGCAAATTGGTGTAGGTTTCTAATCATTGTTCTTTTTCGTTTCGGTACATCTTTCATATCTAAGTTCGAAAGACCGTGCATATACATATTATCGATGTATAAAATACCGCCTTTTTTAACTAGTGGGCTATATTTTTCAAAAAACTTTTTATACTGTCCCTTCGCCGCATCAATAAAAACAGCATCAAAAGATGGATAGATACTTCTGACATCCACTTCTAACGCGTCTCCTTCAAGTAACTCAATATTATCTTTCGCAGCGAATCTAGAAAGAAATTGCTTTGCTTGTTCTATCCGTGTTTCATCACGTTCGATTGTTACAATTTTAGATTGAGGTAATGTTTCTGCCATTCGAATTGCTGAATAACCAATTGCGCTACCGATTTCTAAGATTGTGGCGGGATTTTGTATACGAAGCATTTGAAGTAAGATTTCAATCGCTGGTAATTGCATAATAGGAACATAATTTTCTTCTGCAAATTGTTCCATCTCCATTAGCAATAAAGATCGTGGTTGAATGAAGGATTTTGTATATGCATCCGAAATAGCCATACATCGCTCACTCCTAAATTTCTTACAGTTTCGGCGACTATACCCTCCTGTCATTTCAGTTCTTCGGTCGAAAGCTTATAAAATACACTTTCGATTTGGACCTTCCATTGAGCCTCGGAGGGCCACAGAACACGGGTCAGATAGCCGTTACGACACGACATCGTACACATAGGCTATCATCCTTAAATCGAGCCACCACCGCTTTTTTATAAAAATACACTTTATCTTATCATGAAAATAGAAGAAAAGCGAGAGTCGCCCTTCTTCTATCACAGTTACTTAATACTTTTTTCCACTTTATTTAAGTGTTCATCATATGTTTTTGAGAAATGGTTAATTCCTTTTTTGTCTGCTACAAAGTATAAATAATCCGTTTCAGCAGGATTAATGGTAGCTTCTAATGATTCTTTGCCGGCATTGGAAATCGGACCAGGTGGTAATCCGGTAATTTTATATGTGTTGTACGGATTATTCACTTCTAAATCTTTATATAAAACACGGGATTTATGTTCACCAAGTGCATATAAAACGGTTGGATCAGTTTGTAATGGCATTTTCTTGTCAAGTCGGTTAAAGAATACACTCGCAATTGTTTCACGATCCGTTTTTGCTGTTGCCTCACGTTCTAGTAAAGAGGCAAACGTTAAGAATTTATGCACAGACATGTGTTTTTGTTTCAATTGTGCTGAGTATGAAGTAACGACTTCGTCTGTTTGAGCCACCATTTGTTCAGCTATTTCTTCAAGCTTTGGATTTTGTTCAAAGAATGGATAGGTTGAAGGGTATAAATATCCTTCAAGTGCATAGCGAATCTTCTTGTTATCTACAGCTTTTGTAACTGTATTAGGATATTTCTTCTTCATATCATTTATAAACGCTTTACTTGTCACTAAATCCATAAATTCTTTTTTTGAGTAATTCGTACTTTTTGCTACATGATCAGCAATTTGGTCAATTGTCAATCCTTCAGGTATTGTAATTGTAAAAACTGGTTGTCGATATACTTTACCTGTTTTCAAACTTTGAATAATTTCATCAATCGTCATAGCTTGGGTCAATTTATATGTACCCGCTTGAAATGCTGACTCATTTTTGAATTTGGTGTAGTATTTAAAAACCTTTGCATTTTTGATAATGCCTCTATTTTCTAATGTTTGTGCAATCGTATCAATTGAAGAACCGATAGGCAATTCTACATTTATCGATTTAGTAGCATTTTCATCTACTGGCTTTAAAGCACTAGAAACGTAAAAATACATACTTATCCCCAGAATAAGTGCAAGAGCTACTATTATCCCGGATATTGTTAATGTTATTTTTCGAACAATTCGCTTTTCTGCTTGTCGTTCTTTTAATTTATTTATTTTATCTTGGTTTTTCGAGTTCGTACCCACTGCATGTCCTCCTTTAAGAAGAGTATACTTCGCTTATTTTATTTTATCCATCTACGGACTCTTGTTTTTAAAGCGCCCTCCGCATTCAAATAAAAAAAGCGGAATGCTAAGAACTCATTCCGCTTTGGCGACTTGTATCAATTACTCTTCGCCGAATTCAGCATCTAGAGTGTTTAATACTTCTTCGACCATATCCCATTCTTCATCTGTTTCGATTGGAACAAGTTCTCCGCCTTCACCATCTTCAGCTGGGACAACAGCAGATGCGAAAATTTCTACTTCTTCGCCTGCTTCTGCGCCTTCTTTATAATATAGAACATATGATTTTCCGAAGTCTTCAGAATCGAAAGTATAAAGTACTGCGTATACTTGTTCGTTTCCATTTTCGTCTACTGCGATAATATGTTCATGATTATGTTCGTGATCTTGTTCATGTGCCATTATTCGGTCACCTCTTCAAATTATTTACGTTACTTATTCTGCTTCGATATCTTCATCAAGTTCTTCAATGACTGATTCGATAAAATCCCATTCTTCTTCCGTTTCGATTGGTGATAATTCACCATCTGTGCCGTCTTCTGAAGGAATGAATGCTGAAGCAAAGATTTCTACTACTCCATCTTCGTCTTCAGAACCAATTACAGAATAAAGAACATATGATTTTCCGAACTCTTCAGAGTCAAATGTATGAAGTACTTCACAAAGCTGTTCGTTTCCTTCATCATCAACGATTGTGATGTGACGTTGTTCAAATTCTTCTTCCATTTTTTCACCTCATAATTGTTTTCGGTCCAAAAAACCTTGAAGGATCATGACCGCAGCCATTTTATCAATGACTTTTTTTCGATTTTTGCGTCGAACATCTGCTTCTATAAGCAGACGTTCCGCAGCCATCGTTGTTAATCTTTCATCCCAGAGTGTGACAGGCATAGAAAATGTGTCTTCTAACAACTTTCCATATGCCTTGGAAGCTTCACCCCTAGGACCGATTGTATTATTCATGTTTTTCGGGAATCCGACAACGAATTCCGTCACTCCATATTGTTGGACGAGTTCTCGAATTCGTTCAATACCAAATTCTTCGTTCTCCTCATCGATTTTCACAGTTTCAATACCTTGGGCAGTCCAACCAAGTGCGTCACTAACTGCTACTCCAACTGTTTTGGAGCCAACATCTAAACCCATTATTCTCATCATTTTGCCTCGTTATTCTTCTTGATATAGAACTTTACAAGTTCCTCTAAAATTTCGTCACGTTCAAGCTTACGAATTTTGTTACGAGCCTCCTGATGACGCGGGATATAAGCGGGATCCCCGGATAATAGGTAACCAACGATTTGGTTAATTGGATTATACCCTTTTTCTTCTAGTGCTGCATGAACATGAAGCATGGTTTCTCTTACTTCTTGTTCCATAGATTCTTCTGGGAAATTAAATTTCATCGTTTGATCAAACTTACTCATGCTCAGCACCT